>CAZLRY010000136.1:0-8136 GCA_964561675.1 uncultured Chitinophaga sp. | reverse complement strand
AAAGCCTCATAACTTACTGAAACTGAATTACAACCACCACATGAACCGAATTATTCTCATCGTTTTACTCATTGCCAGCCAGGCCATTGCTGCCCAGAACCAGGTAGCCCTATTTGCCGGACCGCAGATGAGTACCGCCAATTATTCCATCCGTAACCAGAAACAGGAAACCGGTTTTAAGTACGGACTGCATGCTGGCATCGGCATGAAAGTACCCTTTGATGGATTTCTCTATTTCGCCCCATCAGTCTATTACAGCTACAAGGGTTATGATGTTACACTTCAGTTGCCCAATTCATTACCAGACATAAATGCAATTGATAACAGCACCCGTTTCCATACCATGGAACTGGCCGCATTGCTGCAATTCGACCTGAGTCCTAAACCCTCACATGTTTTTATTAAAGCCGGTCCTGCCCTGGACTTTATGTTATTCGCCAAAGAAAAATTTAATCTGAGTGGCGGCGGTTCCGTCAGCCGTAATATGAAATTCGGACCGGGTGAATACGGCCGTTACTCCGCCAACCTGATCACCCAGCTCGGTTATGAAAAAGATGGCGGCTTTATTGTCTATTTTCAATTCACACATAGTCCCGCTAACCTCAGCAACCGCGATGGCGGACCAATCATTAAACACAAAGTTTTCGGCCTCACGTTCGGAAAATACCTGAACCGGAAGAAGATCGTGATTGATACGAGGGTGAGGGAGTGACACATGTTGGTGAGAACACCAACATGTAACTAGTTATCGTTAACCTATTTCATATGGATCGTAGTGGTTTCTTCAAACAAGCTTTCTCCCTGCTGAAAAAAGCAGCTGTTCCCCCGAAAGAAGTTCCGGAAGAAAAACCGGCTGCAATACCCGCAGAAGTTACGGATTCATCTGCGCTGACATCTATTGAAATCGGCTACTGCAACAAAGCCGGACTTCACCCGGACACCGGCATCTTCCTTAAGAAACTGACTAAACGACCCATTGAAAAGCTGGTCTTCGAAGATTACGATACAGAGACCAATAAACCCAGCGGCATCTGCAGCTTCTGTCCGGAAGAAGAAGCCCGCGCGATCATCAGCCAGTACCAGCAAGAATTTATCAGCAAGGGACAATTCCTCTATATCAGCGATATACCTGGCAACGGGTTACAGGTGGCTATCCTGAACGGCATCACCGATCCTTATATGATCATGCAACTGGCCGAGACCAACGGGGCCAATCATGAGCTGATGACTACTGATATCATTGAACAATTAAAAAAATGGGATGCCTCTTTCGGTATAAGGGTTACCGGTATCGGGTTTGACTTCTGTGAATGTACCATTGTCAATAAAGATATTGACTACAATAATCTGGCTGCCGAGATTTACCAGTTCTGCCCCGATGTGGTAGACCAGGGAACGGAGACAGTGGAGGCACTTGAAGAAGAGCTTAAGAAAACAGGGAGCATTTTTCTTTGGTGGGACTGAGTCATGTTGGTGTTATCACCAACATGATCAGCTCGTTGTTGGTGATAACACCAACAACGCTCACCTCAGTGTAAACCCTTCCAGAAACTTCGTATTAAAATCACCGCTGCGGAAACGCTCATCCTGCATCAGCTGCAGATGGAACGGAATCGTGGTCTTCACTCCTTCAATTACATATTCGCTTAAGGCGCGGTACATGGTCTGAATGGCTTCCTGGCGGGTCTGCGCCACCGTGATCAGTTTACCGATCATGGAATCATAATACGGTGGTATCACATAACCCGCATACGCGTGACTGTCCACCCGTACCCCATGACCTCCGGGCTGGTGCAGCACGGTGATCTTACCAGGTGATGGACGGAAATCATTATACGGATCCTCGGCATTGATGCGACACTCAATAGAGTGCATCTGCGGGATATAATCTTTACCTGAAATACGATGACCGGCTGCGATCAATATCTGCTCTTTGATGAGGTCAAAGTTGATCACTTCCTCCGTTACACAATGCTCCACCTGGATCCGCGTATTCATTTCCATGAAATAAAAATTGCGGTGCTTATCCACGAGAAACTCAATCGTTCCCACACTTTCATAATTGATGGCACCAGCCGCTTTCTTGGCGGCTTCTCCCATTTTATACCGGAGTTCGTCCGTCATAAAAGGGGAAGGTGATTCTTCCACCAGTTTCTGGTGACGGCGCTGGATAGAACAATCCCTTTCACTCAGGTGACAAACCGTGCCGTACTGGTCACCGGCCACCTGGATCTCGATATGACGGGGCTCTTCCACAAATTTCTCCATGTAGATGCCGTCATTCTTAAAAGCTGCGGCGGCTTCTGCTTTGGCAGTATCGTATGCTTTTTCGATTTCAGCTTCTTCCCATACAATCCGCATCCCCTTGCCACCACCTCCGGCAGTCGCTTTAAGAATCACCGGATAACCCATATTCTTAGCAAGGCCCTTTGCTTCATCCACACTTTGCAACAGGCCTTCTCCACCAGGTACCACTGGCACACCGGCCTTAATCATGGTTTCCTTAGCCGTGATCTTATCCCCCATGGCGTTGATCATATCCGGTGTGGGACCGATAAACTTGATCCCATGATCATTACAGATCTGGGCAAATTTGGCGTTCTCTGCCAGGAATCCATACCCCGGGTGAATCGCATCCGCATTCGTAATCTCAGCGGCAGCCATCAGGTGTGGTATATTCAGGTAAGAGTCTCCGCTTTGCGGACGGCCAATACAAACGGCTTCATCTGCAAATTTTACATGCAGGCTGTCCCGGTCAGCTGTGGAATAAACGGCAACCGTCTTGATCCCCATCTCCCGGGCGGTGCGGATCACACGTAAGGCAATCTCCCCGCGGTTGGCTATAAGTATTTTTTTAAACACGATGTTGAATTAAAAAGTAAAAAGTAAAAAGTAAAAAACAAAAGCATCTGCTGTCCTTTCAGCATTTTCGAACAGAAGATTTTTGACTTTTGAATTTTAACTTTTGAATTCCTAAGCTGGTTCTACCAGGAACAACGGCTGATCATATTCCACCGGTGAAGCATCGTCCACCAGCACCTTTACAATCTTACCACTTACTTCGCTTTCAATTTCATTGAACAGTTTCATGGCTTCGATAATACAAACCACTGATCCGGAGGTTACATCAGAACCCACTTCCACAAAATTGGGTTTATCCGGAGAGGCTTTGCGGTAGAATGTACCGATCATCGGGCTTTTAATAGTGACCAGGTTGGTCGCAACAGGCTCGGCAGCCTTGGGCTTATCAGCTGCGGGTGCGGCTGCAGATGCGGCAACAGGCTGGGGGGCAGCAATGGCTACCGGGGCGGCGTGAACAGGAGCCGACATCACCTGGGTAATATGGTCTTCTTTCTGCTTGATGGTGACACGGAAATCCTTTTGTTCAATCGTTAATTCGCCAATATTCGATTTGTTGACCATCTTGATCAACTCCTGAATTTGCTTAAAGTCCATGTTTTTCAATTTTGTAGATGTTTTGATTTTACAAAGCCTTTTCTTTCCGGCAGCAAAATTGGCAAGCGAGGTTATTAAAAAAGATAAAATTGAAAACCCAAAACCTTAACCGGCCTTAATTCCTGCCCAAAAGGGAAGCTAAGGTAAGGAAATCAAAAGGAGAAAATCAATCATTTTTTACTGATTTTGGCCAAAAATGGCCCGAAATCAAACAAAAATGGCCCAAAACCGGTCGATTTTGGGCCATTTTCATATTAAAGAGATAGACTATTCTTTTACGCGTTCTACATACTCCCCGGTCTTTGTATTCACACGAATCAGCTCGCCTTCATTGACAAACAAGGGTACGTTAACCGTTCCGCCTGTTTCCACCGTGGCTGGTTTCAACGTACGGGTGGCCGTATCCCCTCTCAGTCCGGGCTCGGTATAGGTTACCAGCAGCACAATCTTATCAGGAAGCTCCACACTCATAGGAAGTTCGGTTTCTGTATTAAACAGTACACTGACTTCTTGTCCGTCTTTCAGGAACTGAGGGGCATCCACCAGGCTTTCCTGGATAGCTACCTGCTCAAAGGTCTCAGTATCCATGAAATTATAGCCTGTGTCGTCTTTGTAAAGAAACTGGTAGCTTTTTCTTTCTACCCGAACCGGGAAGATGTTATCGCCTGAGTTCCAGGTCTTTTCAATGCTACGGTTATTATCCACCCCTTTCAGTTTGGCCCACACTTTGGCGGCCGCACGGGCTGTCTTGTTTTCTCCGAATTCTACCACAGTGTACAAACTCCCATCCAGCTTGATGATGAGTCCCCTGCTGATGTCTGCTGTTGATGCCATTTGTTATCTTTTTAGAGGCGGCAAAGATAAGGGAGGAAGACCGCAAAGCAAAAGGAAGCTTGACCGGGCTAATATTCCCGACTACTGCGGTTTTCAAGTATATTCGCTTCCCTGTTTATGAGATCCGGATTTTACCAATGCATATTGTTATTACTACTGGTTTTAACCTGTAGCAGGGTTAATGCACAACTGATCATTACCCCACATCCAAATGCCCAATCTCTGGCACAACGGCTGGTGGGCGAAGGGGTTACGATCAGCAATGTGAGTTTTACCGGCAATCCCCTGATGGCTTCATTTTTTTTAAATCGCGCCAACCGTACTAATATCGGCATCGACAGTGGCATTGTATTAACCACCGGCCAGGCAAAATCAAACGGAACTGATTGGGGAACCAATGGCAATGGCACCAGCCCGGCATCAGCATTGGATGCAAGTGGCAACTGGGGATTACCCGGCGATAATGACCTGAGTACGGCAGTCGGAAATTTCAACCTGGAAGATGCCTGCGTACTGGAGTTTGATTTTGTACCTCTTGGTGACAGTATCCGGTTTAATTATGTATTCAGTTCAGAAGAATACGTCCCTGACTATGTATGTTCATTCAACGATGTCTTCGCTTTTTTTATCTCGGGTCCCGGAATTACCGGTCTTAAAAATATTGCCCTTATTCCCAACACCAACACACCCGTTTCCATTTTTAACGTGAATAATGTACCCGGAGGTGCCTGCCCGAACAATCCGCAATATTATATTGACAACAGCGCCAATGTATTCTTTACACATGACGGTCATACCACCGTACTGACTGCCCGGGAAAGAGTACAACCCTGTCAGACCTATCATTTGAAACTGGTATTGGCTGATTCAGGAGATGACATGGTGGATACCGGCGTTTTCCTCCAGGCAAAAAGCCTGAGTTCAAATACGTTTGGACTGACGAACCTCACCCAAACCGATGCGACAGGGAACAGTTACCTCGTGGAAGGTTGTGCAACCGGTGCCTTTAATATCACCCGTCCGCGCAGAGACCCGTTCCCGCTTAGTATCAGCCTCTCTTATGGTGGTCAGGCGACGAATGGAATTGATATGCAGGCGATGCCACTGAATGTAGTGATCCCTGCCAATGATAGTTTTGTAACGGTAAATGTAATTCCGCTGATGGACGGACTTGCAGAAGGTATCGAAACCATCAAAATTTATGCACTCGCCGGTTGTGCAGCAGGCACACCCACCGACAGCACTTTTATTCAGATCCGTGATTATGATATATTGAATCTCACTCCTGATACGGCCAGAGTTTGTCAGGGCAACTCTGTGCAATTAATCGCTTCACCGGGTTACACGGTCTATCAATGGAATGCCGACCCTACCTTGAGCAGCACAAGTATATCATCCCCCCTGGCTACGCCGGTTAATCCCGCTACTACTTATATCTGCACCGCTACTGTGGGCACCTGCCAGGCACAGGACTCCGTTTATGTGGAAGTGAAAAAAGCAAGCTTCCTTTCAAAAACAGATGTGAATTGCCGGGGTGGAGCCAATGGCAGTCTCCAGGTATCCGCAGGTGTTGGCTGGTTGTCCCCGGTTCAGTACTCACTGGATGGAATTAACTGGCAAAGCAGTAACCGTTTTACTAACCTGGCCGTTGGTAACTATATGGTGAAAGTCCGTGACGCCGATTGTACAGACAGTGTGGCCATAACGATCAGCCAGGCTTTCCCGGATCTGACGATCAGCAGCCCCGCAATTACGGCAGCTACCTGTTCAGGAAATCCGGATGGCCAGTTCACAGCCACTGCCCAGGGAGGAAAAGCACCCTATACCTGGTCAGCTGACGGGATCAGTTTTCAATCTTCTCCTTTATTCAATCTCAACCAGGGAAATTATACGATAACGGTGAAAGATGAAAACGGGTGTCTGCAAACCAGTCCGGCAACGATCCCCCTGATCAATACCGTAACCATTGATGCAGGAGCGGATCCCTTTATCTGTGAGGGCAAATCTTTTCAGCTCAACGCGAGTTCCAATGCCTCCCAATTTGCATGGACGCCGGCCATTTCACTTTCCAATGCAGGCATCCTGAATCCGACTGCCAATCTGTCCACGACCACCAAATATTATGTTACGGCTACTACCGGTATATGCAGCCTTACTGATTCAATTACAATCAATGTTTGGCCGGCGCCGGTGCCGGATGCAGGAACTGATTTCTCGGATTGCTTCGGCAAAATCGTCCGGCTAAACGGATCGGGTGGAGTGGCTTATCAATGGAGCCCCACCACCTATTTTACCGGTCCATCCAATGTATCCAATCCGGCTTTAAAAGCTACAGCAACTATTAGTTATTATTTATCGGTTACAGATGCCCGTGGCTGTCAATCCCTCCAGGATGATGAGGTACGCGTGACGGTTACTCCTGCTGTCCGGATCGATGCCGGCCGCGATACGGTGGCCGCTATGAACCAGCCGGTTCAATTGCAGGCTATCGAACTCAGTACGGCCGGAGTAATCAGGTATAACTGGACGAGCCCGCAATTCCTGGACAATCCTGATATTGCCACCCCGGTTGCCACCCTTCCTTATGATTTCCGGTATACCGTAACGGGGACTACAGCTGATGGCTGTGAAGGACTGGATGAAATTCTGATCAAAGTGTATAAAGGACCAGAGATTTATGTCCCGACCGGTTTTTCGCCGGACGGTAACGGGCTGAACGATGTGCTCAGGGCCTTCCCGGTAGGTATAAAAGAATTCCGTTATTTCAGGGTTTTCAACCGATGGGGGCAGCTGGTCTTCCAGACAAAAAACCCGGGACAGGGATGGGATGGCACGATCAATGGCCGGCCCCAGCCTATCGGGAGTTTTATCTGGATGGCCGAGGCGGTTGACTACCAGGGTAAGCTCCTGTTCCGGAAAGGAACCGTGACAATCCTGCGATAATCCGTTGACCGAATCCTTTTATCTTTGATGCATGAAAAAAATGTTACTGATTCTGGTACTGGCCCTGCTGGCCTTGCCCTCCTTTTCTCAAAAAGACAGCACGCTGGCTCCCTATAAACGATTTCCGGGATTCCCCCCGATCAGTCTCTTGCTGCCCGATGGGAAAAGCTATTTTACCAAAGCAGATCTGCCCAAGGATAAAGCCGTATTGTTGATGCTCTTCAACCCCTCCTGTTCCCACTGCCAGGAAGAAACCAAACAGATCACCCAACACATTGACAAATTCAGCAATATACATATTGTGATGTCCACGCCAATGCCCCTGGATTCCATGCTGGCTTTCCGGGAAAAATACAAACTGGCAAATTTTAAGAACATCACGATAACCCAGGACAATAAAACCATGATGCCTACTTATTTTATGATCAATAACCTGCCCTTCCTGGCTTTTTATAACCGGAAAAAGGAACTGATCGGTACGCACGAGGGGTCTATGACAATCGAAAAACTGCTGGCGACCTTCAAAAACTGATAACAGTCAGGTTAAAAATAACGGTCATCCGCTACCTTTGCGCCGGCTGCAAAAGCCGGTATCAGACAAGTAAATAATTATTCATTCAAATAAACGTTTTTACACATGAAAGTAACTGTTGTAGGCGCTGGTGCAGTAGGTGCTACCTGTGCTGATAATATTGCCCGTAAAGAACTTTGCCAGGAACTCGTATTGCTGGATATCAAAGAAGGAGTTGCCGAAGGTAAGGCACAGGATATGATGCAAACCGCCACCTTGCTTGGCTTTGATACCAAGATCAGTGGCAGCACCAATGATTATTCCAAAACTGCCGGCAGCGATGTGGTGGTGATCACTTCCGGTCTGCCCCGTAAACCCGGTATGACCCGTGA
>CAZLRY010000135.1:0-8213 GCA_964561675.1 uncultured Chitinophaga sp. | reverse complement strand
AGAACTTCACGGATGAATACAGAATGGCGGCCACGAAAGGCACAAAAGGACACAAAAAATACAGAAAGGCAGGCCACGGATCACACAGAATTACACGGATGAATACAGAATGGCGGCCACGAAAGACACAAAAGGTCACAAAAAATACAGAAAGGCAGGCCACGGATAACACTGAATTACACGGATCAATACAGAATGGCGGCCACGAAAGACACAAAAGGTCACAAAAAATACAGAAAGGCAGGACACGGATAACACGCCTGTCCCGCCTTATGCGGGAGAGCTACACGGATGAATACAGAAAGGCAGGACACGAAAGGTCTTGGACGAGGTGGTTAATCCCTGAAAATAGGGATAGGATGGCATGCATCATTTTTCTACATTTGGCAAAATCAAAAAACATTTAACATGAAACGTATTTCTGTCTTTCTGCTGGCGGCCGCCACCTTGGCCATTGCTACTATTGGTTGTAACAGTGCCGGAAGTGGAGGGGATCCCAAAGCTGTATTGATGGCTTTCTCTGAAAAAATGGGAAAACAAGATTTTGATGGCGCAGCCCAACTGGCTACCAAAGAAAGTCAGCCTTTCTTTGAAGTGATGAAAAAAGCAATGGAAATGCTAAAGGGCATGAAAGGAATGATGCCCGAAAACACAAAAGAACAGAACAATTTTGATGATGTTAAAATAGGAGATGCCAGGATCAACGGTGATGTGGCTGTGGTTCCTTTTACATCAAAAGGACAGCCCACTTTTGAATTTCCCCTGAAAAAGGAAGGAGGTGCATGGAAAGTGGACCTGACTTCGGAAACGATGGCCAAAATGGGCATGGATACCAATGGAACAGATGGCAACTCAGGCATGAATGACCTGAAAAACCTGAACATGGATACCCTGAAAAAAGGACTGGAAATGATGGACACCATGATGAAACAACTGACTCCTGAGAAAATGAAAGAGTACGAGAAGATGGGAGAAGAAATGGAGAAAAAGATGAAAGAATTCAAACAATAATTACCGAATTAACCGAATTAAGCCGTCACTATGTGGCGGCTTTTTTTTGCCGTGAAGGGACACGAATAACCGCGCTTTGATGGCGTATCTTGCAGAGGGCCCCGCTTTTCCTGAATATTCTTTTGTAATTTGCAAGCATGAAACATATCTGCCTTTTCGCACTCCCGCTTTTGCTGGTTTTATTTGCTTCCTGTGGCAATGAAGAAAAAGCACCGGCCACTTCAGATAGTCATGTAGACGCGGTGCGCAATTTCGTCCGGGCCGCCCTCGATGGTAAATTCAATGAAGCCCGGATGTATATGATCAGTGATTCGGTAAACAACAATTATATGGATGTGGCGGAACGTTCCTACGCCAATATGACCCAGGAAAATAAAGACGGGTACCGGGCCTCCTCCATTCAGTTTCCTTCACCAATGGTTACGCTGAATGATTCCATCAGTATCATCATCTATTCCAATTCATTTAAGAACAATCCGGATACCCTCAAAGTGATCAAAACCGGAGGCAAATGGCTGGTGGATTTCAAATACCTGTACCTGCATGATGCGGATACTATTAATAATAAACCGACGGCACCTTAACTGGAAGGTGTCAGTTGTCGGGTGTCGGGTGTCAGGAACAGCCCTTTCTAAGCAGATTCCCGTTTAAACGTCAAATGCCTAAACAACTAAACCCTGATAATTTCCAATGCTAAATAATCTTCTCTTGGTGGGACTCGGTGGTGGACTTGGCAGTATGGCCCGCTACCTTTGCCAGCGTTGGTTCGCCGAAGTATATCCCCATAGTTTTCCCTGGGGAACTTTTGCGGTTAACATCACCGGCTGCCTGCTGATCGGGTTGATCTGGGGCGTGAGTTTCAGGAGCTTTGATTCCAATGAGCAGTGGAAGCTTTTCCTGATGACTGGCGTTTGTGGTGGCTTTACCACTTTTTCGGCTTTTACATTGGAAGGAATTGGTTTACTCAGGGAACAAAAAACAGCTCTTTTCTTTGCCTATATTGCAGCCAGTGTGCTGCTCGGATTGCTGGCCACATATACCGGCATGAAATTAACCCGCTAAATATTTAACTATGTTAACAGTCAGTCACCCCTGGCATGGAGTCAACTACGGAAAGAAAGCTCCGGCAACCGTTAATGCACTTATTGAAATTCCACAAGGATCCCGGTCGAAATATGAAGTGGATAAGGATACCGGTCTGTTAAAACTCGACCGGGTAATCTACTCCTCCTTCCAGTATCCGGTCAATTACGGTTTTATCCCACAGACGCTAGGACTGGATGGCGACCCGCTCGATATTCTTGTACTCTGTTCCCAGTCCATCCGCTCCCTTTGCCTGGTGGAAGCCAACGTAATCGGCAATATGCAGATGATCGACAGTGGTCAGGAGGATGACAAGATCATTGCCGTGGCCGCACAGGATCCGTCCGTGAATCACTTCCGCCGGATTGAAGAACTGCCCCAGCATTTCCTGCTCGAACTGAAAAACTTTTTCGAACAATACAAAGTACTCGAAAACAAGAAAGTGGAGATCGACACTTTCCAGGACCAGGGTATTGCTTTTAAAATCATTAAGGATTCCATTGCGCTCTACCAGGAAAAATTTGGTCACGAATGAAGACCCCTCAATCAACTACTATGGCAACGCAATTTGTGATCACGGCCCTGCTGATCGGGTTGTCGGCAGGCGTACTCAGTGGATTAGTCGGTGTGGGTGGCGGTATTATCATGGTCCCCGCCCTGGTTTTTTTCATGCACTATACCCAGCATCAGGCACAGGGAACCTCCCTGGCGGTTCTGACCTTGCCGGTGGTCGTGCTGGCTTCCATCTATTACTATTACCAATGTCAGAAACTGGGTACTCCCATTGACCTGAAAGTGGTCGGACTCCTGGCCATCGGTTTTATCGGGGGAGGTTATCTCGGAGGCAAACTGGCACTTTCCATTGACCAGGAATCATTGAAAAAAATATTTGCAATCATCCTGATGTATACCGCTTTTAAAATGCTTCACTGGGATACCATTCTCCTGAAATGGATTAAAAGTGCTTTCTGATACTACACGTTTAAAAAAATGATAAAATTTAACCGGTCATAAACAAGGGCTATAAATTACGCTACCTTTCTGCTGAAAAATAACTGCATGCGCAGCATCTTCCGGATATTACTACTGACCAGTTGGCTATTTACCAGCACCGCTTACAGCCAGATCTCCAATGAGAAAATAATGGGAGCCGCCGGAAAAATCGCCCATGATTATTTCCGGGTCAGTCCTTTTAATAAAGACTTCAGCACCTTTGTTTCGCGGTTGATGAATGATCCTTCGCTTTTACAAAGCACCATACTCCGGAAGACGGATACGTCGTTGTTTTTTTTGGAAGGACTTTACAGCACCCATAAGCCTTTTTTCTTTCGCCCGGAAAAAGTCAAAGTAATCTTATCTGAACGGGAAACAGAAGCCGATTCGCTCAATCCGGCGCAACCTTTTTTTCTTTACCAGCTGGTAGGATTTGCCCCTGACGGCAATGAAGGAAAGGCCGATGTTCAGGATGAATATGAAAAACTGGTGCGCCAGTATAAACGGCATTTTGATATGAACCATCCCCGGGAGTTGAAAGACGGAGACACCCTGACAGGCGAGATCCGGGATTTTTATTTTGAAAATGTCAGTTTCCCGGTCATTACCCTGGCCTGGAGCAGTAATGCAAAAAACGGCAATGTACTGGCCATTACCATCCGTTTTCTGGTCTATGACAACCGGGCTTTTTTACCAATAGCGTCGTATGGCTTTTAACCGGTATGTCCGTTTGCCACTCTGTGCATGAATAATCCCCTTCCGGTCGATCGGATCAATACGTACTTTACCGGAAGCATGGATCACTGTTTCGTTATTCAGCAGGAGCCCTACATGAACAATCTCTTCTTTATCATCAAAAAACACCAGGTCGCCCGGCAGAGCTTCTTCCAGTTTATCCACTGGTTTACCTGACTGTGCCTGTTGCCAGGCATCACGTGGCAGATCGATTCCCAGCAGTTTAAAATTAACCTGGATAAAACCACTGCAATCCACACCCAAGGGGGTTCGGCCGCCCCATAAATATGGCGCATTCAGCCAGGGCTGCACCAGTTTGTCCACAAGTATGGAAGACGGCTGATGTTCCAGCCGGTTATACACGAGTCCATCCACCTGGAATGCCTGTTTATTGATCTGGCATTTCCCGTCTGCAAATGCGGGCAGCGAAGCTCCTGCCGGTATATGCATCGCCTGCGATTCATTGCTGATTCGGGTCAGCAATCCGGCTGTCACAAAAACCGGCTTCTGCAAAGCGGTGATCTCATCCGTTTCTTCCAGCAGACTCAGCGTCATCCAGCCTTCATAGCCATCATGCAAACTGCTGACTTTAACCCAGGCATCCCCTTTTTGTTTCAGTACCTGTACCGTTTCCCCAAAAAGCAACTGGTTCACCATTTCCTTGTGGTGTCGTGGTTTTCGGCGTAATGCAGCGACTGGTACATTCACGATGGCGTATTTCATGAAAATCTTTTTCCGAAATTAAGGAATGTTCTTTCCGAAAATTTTGTTGAAATACACAAATCCCGCATCTTACAGAAAGAAATCACAACCAGACCGGTGAAAGCGGACAAATACGCCCATATCAGCGACCAGGAACTGCTGGAACAGTTTCATGCCGACCACAATAATGAGTGGCTGGGCATCCTGCTGCAACGGTATACCCTGCTGCTGCTGGGGGTTTCCATGAAGTACCTGAAAAATGAAGAGGAAGCCAAAGACAGTGTGCAACAGATCTTCCTCAAAGTGATCCAGGAACTGCAGAAATACAAAGTGGAGTATTTCAAATCCTGGCTCTATATGGTGGCCAAGAACCATTGCCTGATGCGGATCCGTGAAAAACAGGGCAAAATGACCACTGAAATCAGTGAGCGGCATACCACCACCCCGGGTGAAGAGACCGACCGGCAGGCACTCATTCAGAATGACCATACCCTGGACCTGATGGAACGCTCCCTGGCTGAACTGAACCCGGAGCAGCAGCAATGTGTAACTTTGTTTTACCTTCAGAAAAAAAGCTACCAGGAAGTGAGTGATGAGACCGGATTCAGTATGTTGCAGGTGAAGAGTTATATACAGAACGGAAAGCGGAATTTACGATTACTCGTGGAGCGGAAATTGAAGGAAAAAGGAGCTTGAGTTTACAAACCGGAGAATAGCTAATTAGTCAATGTGCCAATAGGCCAATGTGCCAATGAAAGAGTTATTAAAATTCAGGCAGTCTTATTGATCAGAACTGCAAAATAAAAATGTCAGACAATTTAAAAGACATATTATCCAATGAGCATCCGGAGATTGATCAGGAAACGATGATGTTATACCTGCAGGGGAAGCTTACGCCCGAGCAGAAGCATGAGGTGGAAAAACGGATGATGCAGGGGGATTTTGAAGAAGAGGCGATGGAAGGCCTGCAGGCATTCAACGACAAGGAACAAATTCAGTATACCATTGAAGCCCTCAACCGCGATCTGAAGAAGAAAACCGAGAAAAAACAAAAACGCCGGGATAAACTAAAACTCCCGGATCAAACCTGGATAGTTATATCGGTTGTTATTGTATTGTTACTTGTGGTAGTATCTTATTTCGTAATAAGGAAATTACTGCAGAATTAGCCAATATGCCCATTGGGGTTCATAGTACTGAAGCTTTTATAAAAGAAGCTTTCTCTTCCTTACAATTATTTCTTTTTAATGTGCCAATTAGCCAATGTGCCAATTAGCCAATTGACCTTCTAAGAAGCTTTATCAAAAGTTTTGTTGCTTTGTTTTAAAATCAAGTACGACCACTCAACTTTTAGTCGCTTCCTCAATTGGCTAATTGGCACATTGGCATATTGGCTAATTAAATAGCCTATTCCTAATACAACCATAAGTTCTTATTTACTGACAATCAAGTAATTAAGAAATATTTCCCAGGTTTTCCACCGTCTTTTCACGTACCTTCTCCCAATATGAACTTACCGTTAACTTTAGGTTAATCAGCGCAGGCCGGCTTAAAGCGGCCTACCTTACCAACGATTAAAACAACTTACCATGAGATGGGAAAAAGTGTCCTTTACACCCGAAAATGAAGTATATCATTTGTATAAGGATGAACAGAAAATCCTGACCCTACATTTCCATCCTTTTTCACATTCGGCCCGTGTTGAAACCGGCAACGAAAAACGGGTGTTCCAGATCCGAAAAGAAGGTTTTCTCCGGAATAAGACCGTCCTACGTACCGAATATGGTATTAAACTCGGCGAACTGGGTCATGAGAACGGCCGCAGTTTTATCACGATTGAAAACGAGCGCTATTTTTATTCCATCATCAATAATCCGCTGGCGGAATTACAGATCTTCAAAGAACAGGCGGAAAAACCCATGATCACCTGCGGATTAAAAACCGATGAGGGAAACCCGGAAGTACGTTTTAAAAGAGACAAGAACCAGGTTGATGGCTCCTATTCAAGTTTGTTGATGGCGTTGTGCTGGTATATGTTCTTACCGGTAGCGAAAGAGAATACGCCGGAGATGGCAATTTAACGACTCTTCTTAGAAAGTTTTTATTGACTAAGTACTTTTTACTGACTTACAATTGGTAGGAATAATGTGCCAATATGCCAATGTGCCAATTGACCTACTAAGAAAGATATTCAAAAATTTGGTTGACTTGTGTTAAGTTGAACCTCTTCAGTATCATTAACGACCATCGATCTTTTAGCCACTTCCACAATTGGCACATTGGCATATTGACTAATTGGCTAATTATAACCTGAGTCCTAAATCAACTATCAGCCCTCGTATAAAGTTGTATTTGTAGTAACCCTACAACCTCTCCCAACTTTCTTTTGCAAATTGCTCCAGGGAAGGATCCCTTGCACCCATAAGCAATAACACGGTATTGTTACCAAGGTGCGGGCGGACTGTTTCAATAAATGCATTCCGGTCCTCTACGAAGTAAGCCTGTTTGCCCAGTGCTTTCAGGTCACTGATCAGGTCATTGGCAGATATATCTTTTATGGCGGTACCGCCGGCATAGAAGATCTCACTCATCCAAATCTCATCTTCGGGTCGGAGGACGGCGGCCAGTTCTTTTACAAAATCAGCCCGGAGGAATTTGGTCGGCTTATAGCCATGGGGCTGAAACCAGGCCACTACTTTGGGGGCGATCGGCTGGCAAGCAGCAATGGCTGCGGCGCATTTCACCGGGTTATGGGCATAGTCGTCAATCATCCATACCCCGTTTTTTTGTCCCAATACCTGGTGACGTCGATAGATGCCCTGGTATTCTTTCAGCGCTGCCGCACAGGTGGCCAGATCCACCCCCAACTGGTGAGCAACCGCTGTTGCAGCTATGGCATTTTCCATATTGTGTTTGCCAGGCAGGTGCAGACTGAAAGACTGGTTATTCAACTTGAAACTGATTTCCATGCCCACTTGTTTGAAATCGCTGGCGGCATAACCTGCATCATGACCTGTATCCGTGGCAAAATCATTGGCCCACTGCGAAGAGAGCGGGGCCGTCAATGGATGCGACTGGTTGGTGATAAATTTGCGGGAATTGTTTTTAAAGGTACCGAACAGGCTAAGCAGTTCCTCAATCTCTTGGTGATCCTTATCAATATTCATCAGCAGCCCGATCTCGGGTTTGTATTGTACGATGGAGCCATCACTTTCATCCGCTTCGATCACCAGTAGTTCCCCAGCTCCTACTTTGGCATTCCCGATCTTACCTTCTTTGATAATACTGATCAGTCCGGCCCCGCTGATAATACTGGGTTGCAGTCCGGCTTTCTCCAGAATGTCGAAGAGCATAGCACTCGTAGTGCTCTTGCCACTTGTTCCCCCCACGGCTATCGTTTTCTTACTATCCGCAATCAGGGAGAGCAGTTCGGACCGGCGAAGAATGGGAATATTGAGCTGTTTGGCTTTCTGAACTTCCATCACCGTATCCTCAATGGCGGTGGAACAAACCACCAGGTCGGTCGCATCGGTGATCCCTGAGCCGTCCTGTACAAAACAACGGATTCCATCCGCTTCCAGTTTCTCCTGGGTTTCGTTATATACACCGGGAGCAAAAAAGCGGTCACTTCCGTTCACGTTTTTACCAATGCCTTTGAGGTATTGGGCCAGGGCACTCATACCCGAGCC
>CAZLRY010000134.1:0-8221 GCA_964561675.1 uncultured Chitinophaga sp. | reverse complement strand
TGAAGAAGCGTTTGAAGAAGGCGGTGAAGCCGGCTCCATGAGTTTTTCCAATAACCAGACCGGCCCTGTTAAAGGCAATGAAAAAAGCGTGATGGGATCCCAGAATCCCCGCTTCCCGGCAAGAGCTTATCTCTCCGGCCGCTCACGACTGGTCTTTTCAATTCCTGCTTCTGTAAACAGTATCCCGCTGACTGCGGAGGCCCTGCTCAACTGGGATAAATTCACCCCCGTAGTAAGCAAACGCGCCGCTTCACCAAAACTCTTCCCGGTTTTTAATGCGTCAGATACAAATGATAATTATAAGAACATCCTGATCAAAGAAGGACCGGCGATTAATCTGAACACACCGGTTACAGTTCCACAGGGAAATAATCAGCAACCAGCAGTTAATAACCAGAACATCCGCATCCAGCAACTGCCGGCCAATAATGCAGACCGGCAAGTACAACTGAATAATGAACGCAGGGCTGCCACCAAAACGGAAGAAAGACAGATTCAGAAAACAGAGGCACCAATCACCCTCACGCAGACAACAGTAAGCCCGCAGGTGATTGCGATCATGGACGAACTCCGGAATGGGAAAACACCACGGCCCGTTCACCCCGAGGAAACCTGTATAGAATTTCCTTACCGCTTATTTATTTCTCCCAATGAGTACAGTGCCTGGAATCATGATACAAAACTGAAAGGCCGTCCCATAGGTGGAATCGCTCCCGGCATCTATTATGAACTCTGGCATACCCGCCTTACTTGTAAAAACTGTGTGGGTGGCAAAGACCTGTCGGATTCGCTGAAGTCCATCCGCTCCGTGCGGGCGTTGTGGGGTACCGATATCAATGGCGATTTTAAAGTGAAACCCGCCCGAGATAATTCTTTTATTACTTCATTATACAATGACGACCGCCATTGCATCGTACACGAAAGCAGCAACTGGGCCCTGCCCGGTGGCTTTGTTCCCAAACCGGTGCAGGTAAACAACCTCATGCTGAGTACCCTCGGTGCCTGGTTTGATGCAGAGCTGGAAGTCAAACGAAATGAACTGGATAATGCGGGACTCATCGGCAGTCTCAACCTCCTGAAATGGAAACATATTGCCACCATGGCCCGCGATCATTATGTGGAAGTGGTGTATGCCGGGAATATGTTCCCCTTCGGACATGAAGCCTCGCTCGTCCGCATCACCGAACGAAAACCACAGGCCGGTTATGCCGTCAACCGCCAGCGTTATTTTATCGTGATCACGGAGGAAGAAAAAAAATATGATCCGTATGATCCAAAGACGGGCAGCTTCCGCTCTTTCAACTTCTCCACGATTAAATTTATCAGTACATCCACTCCTACCATTGATCCGCCCAAAAAATTCTGCAATGACCTGGACAACCAGGCCGATCATCAGTTTATGCCCATGGTGGGCGGTAAGAATTTTCAGTTTAAACTCGTGGGCTATGACCTCGATGGCAATGAAACCGATTTCACGATGCCGCTGGTTTTCCTCACCACGGATGTAACCGTAAAACCCGGCAGTAATGAAATCAATAGCAGTCCCATTACCAAAGTAATCAGCTGTTATAATAATTCGGCCTTCGGAAAGAATACCGCATTCCGCGGACAAAAATTATCACTGGCCCGCAGCGCCACTCCCGGCGATACCCTGGTGGAAGTACAGGAGATCGACTTTATCGGCGTGCTGAATGTGAATGAAAAACCCGGGTTCCAGCCACGGGTTAAACAACTTGATATTTATATAGAAGCCCTGGAAAATATTACCGGAAACCGCAAGCCGGTGAAAGTGACGCTGGTGGATGATGAACAGCATATTCAGCCAAACAAGCGGAAGAATAAAGGAGCTGTATTTGCCAGGCTGGTGGATGCATCCGATGTGGCATTCGGTGGCGGCAAAAGCAAACTCAAGGGGGGTATGATGCCCGACTTCTCCGTTACCGGCCTTTCCAAAACCTTTGGAGCTGTGGGCGGCAAGCTGGATGATATCATGAACACGAAATTTGACCCGAAGAGTTTCTTTGATGATTCGGCCAAGCTCTTTGGCACTATTGCACTCGGGGATATTATAAATGTGGTGGATAAAGTCAGTACCAGCATGGATGGCCCTTCATTGAAAACCGCCCTGCCCGCCTTGAAGAATTATAAAACGGATCAGGCCTTTGTAACTGAATACAGCTGGAATGCGGCCACGTTAAAAGCGCATGATTTTGGTTTTGGGAAATTCAAACCTAAAAATGCAGCTGCCGGCAATGTGGTGATCGAAGCAAAACTGCAGCGCTTCAAGGATACGTCCAAAGGCATGCTCTTTGAACTCGATTCGCATATCGGGGCTTTTGATATTATCCTGATGGATATTGCCGCTGTGCAGTTTAAACGGGTAGGCTTTAAAGTTAATTCATCAGCCAAACTGGACTTCTCCATTGACCTGGAGAAAAATCCGATCCGTTTCCTCGGAGCTTTGTCTTTTGTGAATGACTTGCAGAAGTTCATTCCGGCCGATGGATTCAGTGATCCGCCTTTCCTGGATGTGACGCCTTCGGGCGTTACAACCGGTTATACACTGGGCTTACCCGATGTGCAACTGGGCATCTTCACGCTGCGGCATATCACCCTGGGTGCGGCCATCCGGTTGCCCTTTGATGGCAGTCCGCTTTCCCTGCGTTTCAATTTCTGCGAACGTCAGCAGCCGTTTACATTGACTGTATCCGCATTGGGCGGGGGTGGCTTCTTTGCCATTGAGTTTGATATGAAAGGACTCAAATCGCTGGAAGCGGCGCTCGAATTTGGGGCCGCTGTATCACTCAACTTAGGAGTAGCCAGCGGAGCGGTGAGTGTGATGGGTGGTATCTATTTCAAAATGGAAATGGAACAGAATGGCAAGAAGATCGAGCTTTCAGGATATGTGCGGGTGAACGGGGCCTTGTCTGTGCTCGGACTTATCACCGTATCCGTTGAGTTCCTGTTGTCGCTGAATGCGGAAATGAAATCCGCTGCCAATGGCGAATCCAAAGTGAGCCGGATGTGGGGAGAAGCAACATTGAAAGTGAAGATTGAAATTCTGTTCTTCTCCAAAACGGTTAAACTGAAAGTGCAACGCGAATTCGCCGGTGCCGGTGCCGATCCGACCTTCGGTATGCTCATCAGCGAAAACGAGTGGCTGCAGTACTGTGATACATTCGCGGCTTAATCACCCTTCGGCAAGCTCAGGGTGACAACGGCCTTTGCTTGTACAAAAAACACCGGTGTCATGGTGAGCCTGCCTACCGGACAGGCAGGCTTGCCGAACCATGATGAGCAAAAAGTAGAACGAAAACTTATCAACCTTTCAACTTATTAACTTATCAACCCTTCTCCATGCCCCAAAAATTCATCTTCACCACGTCTCCCTGGAAAGACCAGGGCCGCAACAAATGGATGCTCTCCCTTTTTATCAGCATTCAGCTCGATGCAGGGCAGCGCAGCCAGTTGTCGGCCTTCCCCGATATACTCAGCTGGATGCAGAAAATCGCGGATGGTGATTTCTTTATACAGTGGGATAAGAATGCACCCGTGGCCGCCGAACCACTCAGCGCCAAATGGGATCCTGAACTGTACAGCCGGCTCTTTCATGGCGAGATCCAGGTGAAAACGTTTACGGTGCCGGATGTGTCGAAGTTTATTATTAAATCTTACCCTGCATTACATATCCGGAATTATATACTGGATACCTATAAAGAGGTGGGTAACCTGAAAATGGATGAATTGCCCACCGCAAGCTTTTATACCAAACAGTTTACCAAACTGAATGAAGTATCAACCGTACAGCTGAAGAACATGAAGCCGCTTACCGGCACTACCCGAAAGGCCGTGATCAATGATTTTGTGGTACAGGGGAATACCAGTGTAAAGAACGCGCAGGATCAGCTGCGCAATAAAAAGACCATTGGTTTCAATGCCACGGCCAGCCCGAAAGCGGACTTTGGCCAGTTTCACAATTTTCATCAGCGGGTGGATATGGATAAACTGCAGATGAAACCAATCCGGAAGCCGGAGTTTGAGTACCATGATATGCTGTCCATTCTCACTTCTTATCCGGTGATCATGCGCAAACTCGGACTGGTGATTGATTTTGAATTAAACGCTGCGCCTCCTGCTGCTGCTGGTACGGTGCGTATTCTGCCCGCCAACCTCGGTCTTGAAAGTGAATCGACCCTTTCGAGCCCGGCCACTGCATATCAGTATACAGGCAAAGGTTTTTATGCGGCAGCCAAAGCCGGCAGTCAGATTGATAAAGGGTATTTATCCATTGGGGGAGCCGGATATGAAGTGGTGCAGATTGATACCGATGGGGCCGCTATGAAATTGTCCAGCCATGTGGATACGGTGAACCTGAATCTCGGAAAACGCCTGGTAGATAAAAGTAATTATATCCGGCCGCTGAATAAATTCAGTCGCAATAAAAATGTGATGCTCTTCAATGCCGGCAAGATCAGTAATCTCAATGCGGCTCCGCCTGCGGATGATGATGATGACGATGATGATCCGGAAGAAGGGTTGCCTTCCCTGCGCAGTGCCGGTATCGGTATCCTGAAAAACGGGTTGGCCGAAACCATCCTGCAAAAGTTTATCCGCAGTGTGGATCTCACAAAGATCACGTTTGCCAGTACCGCTGTGCTGAATAACCAGGCGCTGCTGAACACCGCTGTTTCCAAAACGCAGGTTACACCCACTGCTCCCACCACTCAGCCGGCCGTTCCGAATCCGCCAACTAAAAAGACCGGCGGGATAGCCCCCATCCGGATGAAAAGACAGATACCCGCCGTGCGGATGCAGGCATTGACTGCAGCCTTTCAAAAAATAGAATACATTCCTGTTCCCACAGAGTTTTTATATGCGGATGACCTGGTTTTCGGTTATCGCCTGGATATTGCGTATGATGATAAGCCTGACACCTGGTACTCCCTGCACAAACGGAAGATGAGTTTTGCCTTTGCACCTGTGGATCAGCCGGTGCAACCGATCACGCTGGAACCGGGCGATGAACTGGATGAAGGATGTATTCATTTAGCACTAACCGAAGATGAAGAGGATGGAGATGAGAAAAAAGTAAATGAAGTGATTGCCCGCTGGGAAGGGTGGAGTTTATCGGTACCACGTATTGGTAAAGGCATCAACAACGCCGGACCGGAAGTGAGTTCGGATGAAGACGAGAAAAAGAAATACAAACTGGATAAGGAAACCCCGTTTCGTTTACAGGTGGAGGTCAAACCCGCGCCGAAGTCATTACCGAAACTACGTTTTGGTAAAAAATACCGGATCAAAGTCCGCACCGTGGATATTGCCGGTAATGGGGTATCCCATGATGTACAACCGGAGAGTCCGTCCCAGACTATCCGCAGCGGGATTGAATACCGCCGTTTTGAGCCGCTGAGTTCGCCTGTATTATTGCAAGGCGACGAAATCACCGGCGGCGATAAAAAAATGATCCGCGACCGTGACGGGGAATCCCTGCAGCACATGGTGATCCGCAGCAATGCCGGGGTGGATACAAAGACGTATGAAGATAAAAACATCACGACCGTAGTGGTGGATGGCAGTGCAAAAGGCACGTTGAAGTATCACCACGAAGCAGTCCGTTTTATCACAGCGCCGCGCGGGTCACAGCAGCTGGCCGAAATTCACGGCATGTTTGACGAGGCCATGAGTGATCCGCAGAAAGCAATGCAGGCCTATCAATTTATCACCAGCCGCGATAAAGAGTACAAGGATGATGGTAAAACGAAAGCGGTACAGATTCCCGTGGAAACCGGGCAGGTGGATATAGATTATCTGGCCGATCCGCTGGCAGGCGGAGTAGTCTTTACCATGCGGTCGAATACCAGCTTTGAAACACCCTGGAAAAAAGGACAGAGCCGAAAATTCAGTTTTCATTTTGATGATGAAGTGTCTGAAAATGATCCCGGGAAAAAATACAGTATTGAGCAGTGGAAGAATCCCCGTTCGGTCAAGATCCGGCTCGTGGAAGGCAATGGTGAGCCCGAATGGAAGAACAGGGTGTTTACCATTCCACTTCCCAAAGCTTCGATTGTGGAAATCAGTTATGCCAGTTTCTGGGCACCGGAAGCATTGGAACGTTTTTCCGGATTGATGCCCAGGTTGCAGGCGGGTGCCAATGGCGTGAAAGTAAAAGAGACGGCGAATAAAGGATTACACTGGATGTTTAGTCCCTGGCGGAAGATCCGGCTCGTGCATGCTGTGCAACAGCCACTGGAAGCACCGGTGATGGCAAAGATCTCCAAAGTGGAACGCGATTACAATGATACGGCCGCCCAGTTGCTCACCCTCATTAAAGTACATGGAGCAAGTACCGAGAAAATGGATCTCGGGGCCAAATGGACGGAGTGGGTGGATGATTTATCAAAACCTGAACCGTTCAACCAGGCGTTCAGCACCCATGTGGAAACTGTGCCGGTGGTATACAATGACAATATGCTGGAACTGATTAAAACGCCGGCCACCAAAAACCCGAAGCCGGATTGGTTGCCGCCTATTACCCATCTGTTCGGCGATACCAAATATCGTCATGTGGGGTACATCCCATCCGCGACTACCCGTTTCCGGGAGTATTTTACCGGAATCATTGATACTGGTCGTATTAAAGGTGAACCCGTGCCACTCAGCCGGGAAGGTGAAGTAGTGGAACTCGATATACTCAGTACCGCAAGACCCACCGTGCCGGTGCTGGAGTATGTAGTACCCGGCTTTGTCTGGTCCAAACCACCTGGCCGTGGCCGCAACAAAGTGAACGTACGCAGTGGAACGATAAGGGTCTATCTGCGTCGTCCCTGGTACAGCAGCGGGGATGATGAGCGGATTGCGGTGATCCTTCCGCCAGAAGGGCTGGAGCCCGAACGTCACCCGGAGTATAAAAAATACTGTACAGTTTGGGGTATGGATCCGGTGTTTGAGACAGAGCGGCTGCCAAACAGTTTCAGTAATTACCCGCGGAAGAATCACTTTGTGGGTACCGATGTGATTTATGATACGGTGAAACTGGCTGAAGAAAATGTGCCGGTGCAGGTGGCCGCCTATAAAGTATTTTTTGATAAAGAGAAACAACTGCATTATGCGGATATCCGGGTAGATGCAGGCAATGCCTATTTTCCGTTTGTGCGACTGATGCTGGCCCGTTACCAGCAGCATTCATTGCGGGAGAATGGCACCGATGTTTGCCTGAGTCAGTCGGTACAGGCCGATTGGATACAACAGGTTCCCCTCAGGCAAGTATCCTTTGAAGAGTTAGCCGGCAGTTTCCGTATACAGCTGCAAGGACCTTCCGCTTTCAGATCCGGCGGAAGGGTGCGGATAAATATTACAGTGGAGAAAGCCCTGGTACCAAAAACGGATAATGCATTTATCGGCGTGAATGTACCTGGCGAGCAGTCAGTCGTCTTTACCCGTGATTATAACCTGGATGAAAAGCAGTTAAATGCTGGTAAAATCAACTTTGAGGAAACAGTACGCGTGACTGGTGCCGGCAATCAATATCGGGTGGTGGTCCGCGAATATGAACTACATCCGAATGATCCGTTATTGGCCAAACCAAATATCCAGGGCAAGAACGCAGATACGGTGGGCGAGCGACTGGTGTTTATGGAAGTCTTTGAGTAAATACGCCCTTTGATACGTCCCGCATATAGCAGGACAGGCAGGCTATTGGAGAGGGGCTAAGCAGATCCCGTAAACCCCGGTGCCGTTATTCTTCCTTAGTAGCGGTATGCTCTTGTCATCCTGCCTGCCGACCGTAGCGCAGCGTAGGTGGGAGTAGTCCCGCAAAAAAAATATTACCTGGCTGGAATAAATAACTCCATGCGGGATGTATCGAAGGAGACCGTCTGTGGACCGTCGACCATCGTCTGTGGACCATCCCCAATACAGACGAGGCCCGGAGGCCTCGTTGAGCGACCCATGAGCTTCTTCCTGCGTCGCCACAGGCGACATAATACATCCCCGCAGCTGTAAGCTGCGGGGCCCGAAACAACAACCGCAGAGGATGCAGAGGGCGCAGAGAAATACAGTGTCGTCCCGCTTTCAGTCTCGTAACTCGTACCTCATACCTCGTACCTCTCCCTACCCCCACCCGAAAATATTTCCCCCTCTCCACTAGGGGTATCACCTCCCATCGTTGTTATACTCCTAAACAGGATTTGGGCGTAGCTTTACACATAGCACCGGTACA
>CAZLRY010000133.1:0-8265 GCA_964561675.1 uncultured Chitinophaga sp. | reverse complement strand
TGACCAGTGGCTGTACCGTCTTTATACTGTCAGTTGCTGGCAAATCGGTTTTCACAAGAACTGAAACCGTTTTTACACTATCAGTTTTTAATGAATCAGTCTGTTGTTCAGCCAGCAGCCCGGTTTCAGCTGCTTTCGCTGTCAGTGTATCGGATACCGGCAGATCATCCTGCCGGATGGCCATAAGACTGTCCCGTTTATTCGCTCCCTTATTCTTTCCCAGGTCAAGCACTTTCACCCCTTTTAAAGTATCTTTTACTATCGAATCTTTCCGGGCGTACAGGTCACTCAACCGGGCCGAAAACAAGGTATCCGCCGTTACATAAATGGAATCATTGTCCTGTTTAATGATCATCAGTGGCTTGTTGGTGGCCAGCATCCGGTCATTCTTTTTATCCTGCCATACTACTCCGGCCAGGATAGTCGTGCCTTGTACCGAATCAATGATAACTACATTTCCTTCTGCCTGGGAGGTCTGCAGACTGTCATTAAATGCCAGCCGGTCACCCGTAATATATACTCTTGATTTGGTATCCCGGATCACCGGGCGCTTGCCAAACTCGGCTTTGCCCGTAGCCATATTGTAAAATCCATCCGAAGTTTCAATAATACGGCCGCTGGTATCCTTGATCACCGTTTGTGCAATAAAACGGGTGGATTGACTTTGGGTATTATACAACAATGAATCCGTGTAGATATCATAGGCCGGATCCTTCATGATCACATTCTTCTTGAAATAAATATCCCGTAAACCGGCATAATACCAGCCTTCCTGGCTGGTGAGCACAGATTTGTTATTTACCACCCGCCCCCCGTTTTTATAAATACCGATTTCCGTATTCATATCATACTCCAGATCGGGTGTGGTCAGGCTGCCCTTCCCATCGGTGAGTTTGACCCCGCCATCCAGGTAAGCCAGTTTTTTATCAATCAGGTAACGTAAATGATTGGAGGTGATATTCACCGTATCCACATCTTTAATATGCACATTGCCCCAGGCTTCAAAAATCTTAATGCCGTTGTTGAGCACACAACTATCGCAATTGAATAAACTCTTGCCTTGTTTGAGCCGTACATTTCCGGCCAGGATCTGCAGGGTCGTACTGTCATTTACTTTCAGAATGGTAAAACGGTCGGAGCCCAGAATCTGAATATCGGTGAGCGAATCTGCTGTTGCCTGCGGGTTGATAGGGGTGGCCGCGGGTTCTTTTACCTGCGCGTTGCTCATGACAGGAATGCCTGTCAATCCTGTAAGCAGTAGTCCGAAAAATAAAATGAAGCTTCGCATTAGTTACCTGCCGCAGCAGTATCTTTTGTTGCCGGCGAAGTTAATGGCCCTGTTTTATCTTTCTTACCAAAGATGGAAAGATTAACGTAGCGTTTAGGATGTGTACGCAGGTCATCAATGAGTATTTCAGCACTCAGAATGGCATCATTTAACTTGTCATACAAAGCCCGGTCATTCATCAACGCACCCAGTGTGCCATCCGTACTGTTCAGTTTGGCCGCTGTGGCTTTCAGGGAACTGATCATGGTATTCAGCGAATCAATGGTGGGCTGCAATTCCAGGGCTGCCAGTTTTTCACTTATTTTTTTGGCATTACCGATAGTGGTACTGATATCCGCACTGTTATTTTTGAGGCTTTCGGTCATCGCCTGTGCATTATTCAGTGTTTTGGCAAGGGCACCGTTTTTGTTATCGAGCAGACCATTCAGGGCGTTGCTGGCCTGGCTAAGGTTGTGCAGGGTTTCTTTGAGATAAGCTTTGTTTTCCATATTCAGCATCCCGTTCACACCGCTCAGTGTTTCCTTCAGGGAATCCAGTACATCCCGGATCCTTGCCATCGTAGGATTCATCTGCGCTTTCACATCACCCAGGATTCCGGTCTCCATCCGCGTCGTCAGCGTATCACCATCTCCCATCATTTCGGTGGAATTGCCTCTTTCAATAATAATATAGGATGAACCAACCAGGCTGGAAGAGATATAGGCTACGGAATTTTTAGGGATATTGATATCCCGGGTCAGGCTGATCGTTACCACCACCGCACTGACATCCTTGTCCCGTTCTTTTTTATCATACACATTGCCGATCGGGAGACCATTGATCTTGACCTCATTTGATTTTTCCAGGGTGCCCAGTTCGCTGAAAACGGCATAGATCTTTTTACTGCGACTGAATACATCCTTGCCCTTCAGGAAATTGAAGCCCACGATCAGGATCACGAGGGCGACAATGGTTAAGATTCCGACTTTGGTTTCGTTGCTGATTTTCATTCTGCTGCGATAAGGCTGATTAAAGCCATTCCGGGTGCCAAATTAGCTAATTATTTTTAAACGGTCCTGCGGACTCAGAATGCCTTAGGGGCTTCTTCGTTGACGGCTGCGGCTGGTTTGTTCCTTAATTCCAGCTTTTCCTTGTAATTTTTGATAGCGGTGAAGATATTGGCCACGATTTCTGCTTGTCCGCTTTCACTGTTCATATATTCCTCTTCTTCCTGGTTGGAGATAAACCCGATTTCGATCAGGATACTCGGCATTCCGGTGGCCTGTAAGACCCAGATACCTTTGTCATTCCGTTGTTTTACACCCCGGTCGACCCGTCCGGCAGCTGTAAATTCCTGTTGCACGAGATCGGCCAGGTTAAGGCTTTTCCGGAAATAATTCTGGGCATAAATAAGCATCCTGGCTTTTTCAGAGGGATCAGATGGGTCGGGTAATTCGAGCGTAGTGGTGGAGTCAATTTCACCCGAATAATCGGTGATTTTATTCATCGATCTGACTTTGTCATCGTTTTTATTGGTTGCCCATACATAGGTCTCTGTTCCCTTGGCTTTATTCGGCACCCATACATTTTCGTATTCGTATTCGTAATAGGGTTTCTTATAGGTTTTCTTACCTTTCTTTACTATTCTTGTTTTTAGAATTTTATTGACCACCCGGCGTTCATACCAGCCTCCCGGCTTATGACCGGCTGCATTTAAATGGATGGCAATAAACAAATCACCGCCGGATTCGTTAGCGAGGTCAGCCCTGTATTTCAGGGCGGCATCTTTCGTTGGTTTGTTACCGGGTAAAACATCCGTGGTGCGGGTAAAAACAAGCTTCATATCGGGCCAGGCTTTGGCAATCGTATCGCCCAGTTTCAGTGACACCTGCAGGGCTACCTGCGCTTCTGTGGATTTCATGCCGGGCGCCCCTGGATCAATACCGCCATGTCCGGGGTCTATGATGATCGTTTGTAACGGTTTTTTTCCTTGCTGTGCACCAAGCTCATTCATCCACCCAAAGCAGCTGAGCAAGGTATAGGCGATCCATAGATTTTTCATTCGGTTTCTGTTTAATGGTCTTTCGAATTGCGTTACGATCAACGGGCCCGGTTACATCCCAGTTCCTCTATCCGGTGGAGCATCGCCGATACATCATGTGTGGCTTGCCGGCCGTTATTTCCACTATTATCCTGCTCACTGGTCTGTTGTTGTTTTTCCAGCCATGCAATATAATTGAAAACCGCACGAATGATACATCCGGCCAGTTCTTTTTGTCCTTCTTTACTATTCAGGTAATCTTCTTCCGCCCGGTTGGTGATATAACCGGTTTCAACCAGGATGCTGGGCATAGCCGTTGCCTGTAAAACCCAGATGCCTACTCCCCGCTGACGGACATCACGGTCCACACGGCCCGCCCGGGAAAATTCATCCTGCACATACCCCGCAAGCGTGGCACTTCTTTTGAAAAACTGTTTTGTTTTCAACAGCGAAAGGGCAATGAACTCCGGCGAGTTGGGGTCCACATCCCCGTAATTGACCTTATAATTTTCTTCCATGAGCATGGGGGCATTTTCCCGCATGGCCACTTCTTTGTCTTCGTTTTTATGCGAACCCCAGATATACGTCTCGGTACCCTTGGCCGGGTTGGGTTGTGTATACGTGCGGTATTGGGGCACTTTTTTCGTTTGCTTTTTCCGGTTCTTCCCCTTACCGGTATAATAGGTAACCGTTTTATGGCCGATCAGCTCGGACCGTTTAATCGGTACAGCCGCATTTACATGGATACAGATAAACAAGTCACCCTTGTTTTCGTTGGCAATCTCTGCCCGCCGGTGAATCGGGGTGATTTTTTCGGTAGGACGGGATTCCACAATCCGGATCTCCGGCATTTCTGCATGGAATTTCTTAACCAGTTCTTTGGACACAGCCAGGCAGATCTCATCCTCATAGGAATAAGTACCCCTGGCCCCGTTGTGGCCGCCATTGGGCATGATACCATGACCGGCATCCACAATGATGGTTTTAATGACTTTCTGTTTTTTTGAGGTGGCAGCCGGTGTTCCGGTACGAAAGGAAATGAAACTGATGCATAGGGAAAGAAAAAGAAAGGCCAGAAAAATGCGCTTGATCATAGTTTTTCATTTTGCGTCCGGTGGACGATTCATCACAGGGTCGGCATAAGTTTCACAAATTGTTTAGGCCAATCAATAGGTAGCCGCGGGAGAATGAATTACATTTGCTCCCGTTGATGACGCCTCTATACAAATTTAGGTCAAAATACTTTTCTTACGGGATACTGACTGCTGTTATAATTTACTCACAAACGTGGATAACAGCTGCTGACAGTGTGCCGCATCATCATTTTGGGACTTCATTAACATCTTCCGCCGACACCAGCAAACCAACAGCAACGAAAGTTACAGCAGCACCAGTCACCAGCACCCCTGATACTTCCCGGCTTCCCGAAACGGATACCAGCGGAAAACGGCTGTCTGACACTTCCGGGTTGCCGGCTGTGGATACCGGTTTCGTACAGAAGACGGATACATTCAACCTGAAGTTGTCTAAGGACTCGCTCGAAGCTCCGTTAAAATATTCCGCCGATGATTCGGTGGTGGTGATGATCAAATCCAAAAAAATCTATCTCTACGGAAAAACAAAGACCGAGTATACCGACATCGAGCTTACCGCACCTAAAGTGGAAATGGACCAGGCTACCCAGGTAGTGACGGCTTTTAACCGGAAAGACAGTACCGGTAAAGTGCTGGAGACCGCAAAGTTCAAACAAGGGGAGAATGAATTCAGCAGTGATACGATCCGTTATAATTTCAAAACACAGGTAGGACTGACTAAAAACACGATGATTCCCCAGGGTGAAATCCTGATCATCGGCAACACGATCAAAAAAGTAAACGAGAATACGTCCTTTATCAAGGGTGCCCGATTTACCACCTGTATGCTGGATGAGCCGCATTTTGCCTTTACGACTCCGAAAATGAAAGTGATCAATCAGAAGCTGGCGATTTCCGGCCCCGCACATCCGGAATTTGAAGGCGTGCCGGTTCCGATCTACCTGCCTTTCGGTTTTTATCCATTGAGCCAGGG
This sequence comes from uncultured Chitinophaga sp., assembly GCA_964561675.1. GTDB lineage: Bacteria > Bacteroidota > Bacteroidia > Chitinophagales > Chitinophagaceae > JJ008. Next base: position 2,890 of record CAZLRY010000133.1, on the reverse strand, counting down.
TCGTCATTCCGGATTACTACGACCCAACTTCATTACGGATGAAGTGCGCGGAATCGGGATGCAGGGACTGGGTTATTATAAAGTACTGAATGATTACTGGGATGCGGAACTTTCGGGCGATCTCTTTTCTTATGGGGAATGGGCGGCCGGTGTGAAAATGACCTACCGTAAAATTTATAAGTACAGCGGCGGTTTTAATCTCACTCTCAGGTCTTCCAAACTGAATTTCAAAGGGGATCCGGACTTTTCTAAAAACCGGATTTTTAATGTAACCTGGAATCACAGTATGGACAGCCGTGCCAGACCCGGTGTAACTTTTTCCGCCAGTGTAAATGCCGGCTCCACCAAGTTCAACCAGCTGGTGCCAGGCAATGCCTACCTGAATTACCAGAACCTGATGGGATCATCGATCACGTTTAATAAATCCTGGAAGAACAAGCCCTTCAATTTATCAATCAGTGCCACTCACTCGCAGAACAATAACCTGGGAACGGTCAACCTGAATCTGCCCAATGCGGCTTTTACCGTGAGTACGCTTTACCCTTTTCAGAATAAAAACAGGGCGGGCTCCGCTAAATGGTATGAGAACCTCGGTATCGCCTATAACGGGTCTTTCAACAACTCGATCAACTTTAATGATACCATCAAGTACGGACAAAACGGGATAAAACCTTTCTTTAAATATTTACTGGATACGGCACAATGGTCGGCCCAGCACAATATCCCGATCACGTTATCACTGCCACCGATTTTGGGGGGTAAAGTACTGGTATCGCCCGGTATCAGCTATAATCAGACCTGGATCCAGCGGACCACCAATTATCAATGGAACAATACCACGAAAAAAGTGGATACCATTACCGCCAAAGGCATTTTCATTGATCAGCGCAGTTCCGTTTCCCTGAGTTTTAATACCGCTTTATTTGGTACGGTCCAGTTTAAAAAATCAAGAGTGATTGCGCTTCGTCATACCATGCGGCCACAGATGGGGTTCAGTTATACACCAGATCTCAATACCTCGCATATTAAAAAGACACAGGTGGATACCACCGGCAAAGTGCTTTATTATAATGAAATCGGGGGCACTGTTTTATATAACACCAGTTCAAGACGCAGCGGAGCCATGAGTTTTGGCATTGATAATAATATCGAGATGAAAGTCCGTTCCAAAAAAGATACCGGGGACCTCGCGATCAAACGCGTGAAAATTATCGAAGGTTTTGGTTTCAGCGGCTCCTATGATTTTATCCGCGACTCCTTCCGTTTATCCCCGATCAGTTTTTATTTCCGGACTACGTTGTTTGAAAAACTGAATATCAATGCCAGTACCACCCTGAATCCTTACCAGACAGATTCAAGAGGCTATGATATTAAAAAATATGCCTGGGAGGGGGGTAAATTTAACCTGGGACGACTTACTTCCGGCAGCATTTCCATGAGTACAAACTTTCAGAGTAAACCCAAGGATGCCAAGAAAGATGAAGCCCGGCAGAAAGCAGTACAGGACCGGTTGCAGGACCCGGCCTTACTGGGCGATCAGCAACGACTCCTTGAATATATGCAGCAGAATCCTTCCCAGTTTGTGGACTTCAATATTGACTGGAACCTGGGACTGAGTTATTCACTATCCTTCGTCAACCGGATCAAATCTGATTTCAGTGGTTATGAGACCGACTTCCAGTTAGGCGGGGTTTCTTTCAATGGCGGTTTCAACCTTACTCCCAAGTGGAAACTGACCGGTAGTGGCAGCTATGACCTGGAGACAATGAAACTGCAATATGTAACGATGTCGATCAACCGCGATATGCACTGCTGGCAATTATCCATCAATGTGATACCAGTGGGGTATACCCGCTCCTTTAACTTTTCGATCAGTCCGAAATCCACCCTGCTGCAGGACCTGAAGATCAACCGGACCCGTTATTTCAATACTTACTGATCAATTCCTTTCAGGTAATGTTCCTGCGTGATCCGGAAGATCTCTTCTTTTAATTCTTCAGTGGTTTTACCAGCCGGGCTCACCGGAGGCAGGAAATGGATCCCGATTTTTGTGGGTCGGAAATAGAATCCTTTATTGGCCGGTACGGCTTTTTTTGTATTAAAAATAACGGCCGGCAGAATGGAATGACCGGTATCCACCGATAACCTGAAAGCGCCATCATGAAATTTTTTCAATGGTTCATCACTTCGGTTACGTGTGCCTTCGGGATAAATGCACATATGCATTTTTTTCTTTAATACATTTTTCATTTTCTCGTAGCTCACCCGGCGGCTGCGGTCATCTTTCCGGTTGACCAGCACGGCGCCTTTCATATAGAAAAAGCCAAACAACGGCACTTTGGCGAAGGAAGATTTGGCAATGGTTTTATTCGGCCCCACAATAAACGGAGAGGAGAGCGGGACATCCAGTAAGGAATTATGATTGCAGGTGACAATATAGGCTTCCCCTTTTTTGAAATTTTCCTTACCCCGGATCTGGTAGCGGCAACCCACCATGAGCAGCCATACCTTCATCCATGCCCTGGAGATACGGATGAAAAGATCCTGTCCTTTGGGATCAGGAATCAGCCAGGTAAGTTGCGAGGGAATAAAGATGATCAGGAAAGTGATCATGAAACTCAGGATGGCCCAGAAAGCCATCAGCTTACCGGCGATATTTTTGATAAAATTCATACGTCGTTGGTTTTTGTTAGTTAATCCAGCCGCCAGTTAATGGGATCAATGCCATGTTTGACCAGGTATTCATTTGTTTTTGAAAAATGTTTACAGCCCATGAATCCCGCATGTGCTGATAAGGGGGAGGGGTGAGCCGCCCGCAGGATCAGGTGTCTGGCCTGGTTGATCAGGACCGATTTTTCCTGGGCAAATTTCCCCCATAAAAGGAATACTA
>CAZLRY010000132.1:5885-8273 GCA_964561675.1 uncultured Chitinophaga sp. | reverse complement strand
CCCGGATGATTGAAGGCGGAGAGGATGTGAAATTTATAGCGCGGCGCCTGGTGATTCTGTCCAGCGAAGATATCGGCAATGCCAATCCCACCGCCCTGGTCATGGCCAATGCCTGTTTTGATGCGGTCAATAAAATTGGCTTCCCTGAATCCAGTATCATTTTATCCCAATGTGCCACTTACCTCGCCGCTTCTCCGAAAAGTAATGCAGCCGTTGTAGCCATTGGCGAAGCTTCCGCTGCAGTAAAGCAATATGGCGATTTACCGGTACCGTTACACGTGCGCAATGCCCCAACCAAACTGATGAAAAACCTGGGCTATGGTAAAGAATACCAGTATTCGCACAGTTATGAAGGCAACTTCTCTCCGCAGGAATACCTGCCAAAAGAATTAGCGGGCAAAGCATTTTACCAACCCGGGAAGAATGCGAGGGAAGAGGAGCTGAGGAAATTTTTAAAGGGATTATGGAAGGACAAGTACGGATATTAGTTAGTAGATAGTAGTCGGGAGTCAAGAGTCGGGAGTCGGGAGTCGGGAGCCCTCCTTCGCTAAAGCTACGGAGGATAAATCGGGAGTCGGGAGTAAACAGCCCCTCCTAAGGAGTTTGAATCTTAAGTAATAAAAGTTACTCGTTTTACGAATTGCCGCTCGTACTTCGTACTTCTTACCTCGTACTTTTAACACACTCTTCTTACTTATTACTTACTACTTATAACTTATTACTTATAACTATGTCTCCATCCCCGGTCTTAACAGTCAGTCTGCTCTCAATCAACCGTTCCGGAAAAAAAATACTGGAAAACATTTCATTTACGGTAAACACAGGCGAAGCCCTGGCTATTACCGGGCTGGCTGGATGTGGTAAGACGAGCCTGGGACTGGCGCTGGCTCAGCAATTATATTACCAGGGTACGATTACCTATCATTTACCTGATGGGAGTCCGATTGCCTGGGTGGAGCAACAGCACCATTTTAAAACCTTGCAGTCGACCAACGATCTGTATTACCAGCAACGGTTTAATTCCTATGATACTGAAGAAACACAGACCGTAGCTGAATCTTTGGGGCATCAATTGGAGACGGCCCGGGAACTGATAGAAGAAATGGGAATCGGCTACCTGCTGGAGGAGAAACTTATTCAGTTATCCAATGGTGAAAATAAAAAACTGCAATTGCTGAATGCCCTGCTGCAGCAGCCGGCTGTACTGATCATGGACCAGCCGTTTACCGGTCTTGATACATCGACCCGGCAATGGCTGAATGGCCAGGTCAACCGGTTGAAACAATCCGGGGTCCTGGTAATGGTTATCTGTTCCAAGGATGAAATCCCGGATTGTACCGATAAGCTGATCATCCTGGAACAGGGCACGATGAAAACCATGGAAGACCGTCTTTCTTTTCAACAACAACCAAGTATTGCCACTGACCTAACGGAAAGCAGCATTGCGACAGCAATCCCTTTGTCGGCAGCACATCCTGAATTTGACAGTATCATTGACATGGAGGACGTAACGGTCCGATATGGCGAAAAACTGATTCTTGACCGCATCAGCTGGCGGGTACTACCCGGGGAATGCTGGTTGCTCAGCGGTCCGAACGGGGCCGGTAAATCCACCCTTTTAAGCCTGGTAAACGGAGATAACCCGCAGGCCTATGCGAATAAAATTCATTTATTTGGCCAACGGAGAGGGAGCGGTGAAAGCATCTGGGACATCAAAAAGAAAACCGGCTTCCTGTCGCCGGAACTGCATGTTTATTTTAATGCTGCTTCCAGTGGTTTTGAGACGGTCGCCTCCGGACTTTTTGATACGATCGGACTTTTTCGCCAGGTGGGCCCGGAAGATACGGAATGGGTCATGCAGTGGATGGAGGTCTGTGGGGTCAGTCAGCTGAAGGAAAAACGCCTGTTTGAATTATCTACAGGTGAACAACGGATGCTGCTTCTGGCCCGGGCGTTGGTTAAAGACCCACCGTTACTGATTTTGGATGAACCTTGCCAGGGACTGGATCCGGAAAGAAAGCAACGGCTGCTGGAACTGATCAACCGGGTATGCACGGTCACCGGAAAGACACTGGTATTTGTTTCACATTATGAGAAAGACGTACCGGGATGTGTCGATAAGTATATCAGGATTGAGAATGGAAGACGGATGAAATAAGGAATAAGAAATAATAAATAAGGAATGAGAAAGTAAAGTACTAAGGATTTTCATTTTATAACGGAGCGAATCCTGTTTTAAGACACCCTATTGCTTAGTGCCATTCCGGCTTACACAATAGTATCTTTGTCAAAACCGAAACATCAACTTCTTTATGCTTAGCTGGACTTTAAAAAAATTCGACGAACTCACTCCACATGAACTTTACTCGATCCTTCAATTAAGAAGTG
>CAZLRY010000132.1:3212-5785 GCA_964561675.1 uncultured Chitinophaga sp. | reverse complement strand
AATAAAGATCTATACGCCTGGCACCTGATGGGTTGGGACAGTGATACACCTGACCGAAAATTGCTGGCGCATACCCGTTTATTACCACCGGGTATATCCTATCCAGAAGCATCGATCGGGCGGGTCGTGAGTTCTCCCTCCGTAAGAGCAAAAGGGATTGGTCGTGAGCTGATGCAGAAATCGATTGAGTATATATATACATTATATGGTACCGGCCCCATCCGTATCGGGGCGCAGTTGTATTTAAAAACATTCTACTCTTCACTTGGATTCCTGCCGGAAGGTGAAATTTATCTTGAGGATAATATCCAACATATCATTATGTATTTACCCTGAGTTTTCGTAAAAACACGAAGTAGAACCGCTTTAATTCTGGTCAAAATCAAAAAAACCGGTTAAAAAATTAGCCGAGTACTTTACTATTCATCTACCTTAGTTCTCGAAATCCAATAGTAGAAAACCAGAAATCTGATACCAATGAGAACAAGTTTACTCAAAGTGCGGCTGTCCGCGCTAGTCTGCTTCCTTGCAGTCTTCTCTTTTTCCTCACAGGCACAATCTATCACAACAGGTAATGGCAAAGTTGAAATCGGTCTTGGCATAGGCCCGATGTTCTTCCTTGGCGATCTGGGTGGCAGTGCAGGTGTGGGTAAGACATTTATTAAAGACCTTGATTTACCCCTGACCAAACTGAACAAAGGGTTGTACCTTAACTACTACCCTGCTGAGTGGTTTGGTTTACGTCTGGCCGGTAACCTCGGCTATGTTTCAGGCGATGATGCCCAAGCCCCTTCAAAAGGAGGTGCAGAAATGGATCGCCGTGAACGGAATCTTAATTTCCGCTCCAAAATCAGCGAAGCTTATGTGGCAGCTGAAATTTATCCGACTTATTTCCTGGAAAAGTATGATGGTCTTGCCGGCAAACTCCGCCCTTATTTACTGGCGGGTGTAGGTGTCTATCATTTTAATCCGGAAACCAAGGATGTGGATGGCAGTTGGGTAAAAACAGCACCCCTTCGTTTAGAAGGACAGGGATTTGCCGAATATCCAGACAGCAAACCATACAAGCTGACCCAACGAAATGTGTTGGGAGGCTTTGGTGTAAAATATTATGTAAAAGAAAACATGTATCTCGGATTCGAGATCCTGCACCGTAAATTATTTACCGATTATGTAGATGATGTTAGCAACGACTACTATATCGATCCGATTCATTTTGACCAGTATCTTCCCGCCGCTGATGCGGTGAAAGCAAGAAGGTTGTACTACAGGGGTACTTACAGTTTCCCGTCTACCCGACCATACGAAGAATTTGCAGAAAGAGGCGATCCCAAACAAAACGACGCTTTCTTCTCCAGCATCTTCCGTCTTGGCTGGCGACTGGGTGGCAACAGTAACCTGAAGCACCTGAAATGCCCGGTGTTTTACTGATCGTACCGCTTAATACCGAACCACTATGAAACCCTTTTTAACTGTCCGCAGCCTGGCGGGAATGGTGATACTCACCGGACTCCTCATTGCTGAACCGGCTTTCGCCTCCGGCAAACCTTACCGTAAATCCATAACAGTAAGCAATAGCCCGGAAGAGGAAATACCGGCCAAAAAAGAAAAAGGCAAATCCAGAAATTTTACTTCCCTGAACAATTCAGCTGTCAAAATTCATCCGGCTGCCGTAAAACGTGAAATGCACGTGGTAGCCAAAGAAAATGACGGAGTTGAAGTAGATTTCTTTGTGTTTGACCTGCAGGGCACCATTATCCAGCATTATAAGATGAAGCCGAAAAGTCATTATAAACTGAGTGGCCTGCGAAAAGGAAAATATTCATTCAGTGTTTTCCAGGGAGATGCGGAAACCGCCTCCGGGAAATTTGAAATACGCTAAAACCGAATGCCGTCCCGAAAAGCGGCAGGGAGATTAATAAAATCTGATACCTGGTTGAATAAACCTAATCCGTTCTCTATTGGTACTCTCATTTGTATACAATTTTATTAAGTTACTCTCTGCCCTGCTTTCGGGAACTTATCAACCCTGAGCTCTTTTAATTGTCATAACTAAGAAACCCGAAAGGTATTATCCGGATTATTTTTAATTCAGGTAACCAGGCAGGGAAATTGTCTAAATCCAGTATCCTGCAAAACCAGGAACCCCTAAGCTGTAAATTTTTACAATCACTTCCTGCCTTTACCTTCTGGGAAACAAACAAAGTACGAAGTACGAGGTACGAAGTACGGGAAGCCGCTGTTTAGTGGCTTTTGTTGTTTATGGGCGAGAAGCTAGAAACTAGAAGCTAGAAGCTAGAAGGAAACAGCCCCTCCTTAGAAGGTTGAATCTTAAAAAACTACTGATACTCGTTTTACGGTATGCCATTCGTACTTCGTACCTCGTACCTTGTACTTTGTCTTCAGATTCCCCTAAATCAGGGATATTTTCACTGATAATCAACATATAACTTTGTTTCGTATACGTTTTTACAAAAACTAGCTTAAATTAGTCACCATAAGCAGTAAGGCGTCCCGGAGCCTGAACCGGGGGCGAATGCCGAAAAGCCAGACGAGTAGGCCTTCAACCAAAA
>CAZLRY010000132.1:0-3112 GCA_964561675.1 uncultured Chitinophaga sp. | reverse complement strand
AACTCCATTTTCAGGTATTGCGCCGTATAGCTTTCCTTATTCTTTACCAACTCCTCAGGCGTCCCTTCAAACAACACCCTTCCTCCCCCATCGCCGCCTTCAGGGCCAATATCGATTACATGATCGGCTACTTTGATCACATCCATATTATGCTCAATCACCAACACGGTATTGCCTCGATCCACCAGTTTGTTCAGCACCACCAGCAAATGCCGTATATCTTCAAAGTGAAGCCCGGTTGTGGGCTCATCCAGTATATAAAAAGTTTTTCCCGTATCCCGTTTGGCCAGTTCTGTCGATAATTTCACCCGCTGCGCTTCACCCCCGCTAAGGGTCACGGCCGACTGACCGAGGGTGATATAGCCCAGCCCTACTTCTTCCAGCACTTTGATTTTCCGGAACAAGTAAGGCACCGGCTGGAAAAACTCCACCGCTTCTTCCACCGTCATCGCCAGTACATCCGCAATGGATTTTCCTTTGTAGCGGATCTCCAGTGTTTCTCGATTATACCGTTTGCCATTGCATTTTTCACAATGCACATATACATCGGGCAGGAAATTCATTTCAATGACCCGCATACCCCCTCCTTCACACACGTCACAACGCCCGACCTTTACATTAAAGGAGAAACGGCCCGCATTGTAGCCCCGGATCTTTGATTCCGGCAGGGAGGCAAATAAGGTTCTGATCTCGGTAAAGAATCCGCAATACGTGGCGGGATTACTTCGCGGGGTACGTCCAATCGGCGACTGGTCAATCTCAATAACCTTATCAATCAGTTCAAGTCCTTTAATGGATTTGTACTCCAGCGGTGTCATCTTCGAACCGAAAGCATGTTTGGACAGAATCGGGTATAAGGTTTCATTGATCAATGTTGATTTGCCGCTTCCACTTACACCGGTTACACAAATAAACTTTCCTAATGGAAATTTCACATCCACTTTCCGCAGATTATTTCCCGATGCCCCTTTCAGTTCAAGGAATTTTCCCGAGCCTTTCCGTCGCTCTGCCGGCACTTCAATCAGGTGATGACCATTCAGGTAACCGGAAGTCAGGGTATCCAGTTTCAATAAGGCTTTGGGGTCGCCCTGTGCCACTATCCTTCCTCCATGAAAACCGGCTTTGGGACCAATATCGATCAGGTGATCTGCTGCGAGCATAATATCCTTATCATGTTCCACCACGAGTACACTGTTTCCGATATCCCTAAGATTTTTCAAAGCCTCGATCAGCCGGTGATTATCCCGCTGATGCAATCCGATAGATGGTTCATCCAAAATATATGTGATCCCCTGTAACTGGGAACCAATCTGGGTAGCCAGCCGGATCCGTTGCGATTCTCCTCCACTGAGCGTACGGGAGGAACGGTCGATGGTCAGGTAAGTCAATCCTACATCGAGCAGGAATTGCAACCGCTCCCTGATTTCTTTCAGCACATCTTTGGCAATGGCCTGTTGTTTGTTGTCCAGCATCAGTTCAATACCATCAAACCAGGCGGCCAGGTTGTCCAGGTTCATCTGACTTAACTCGGCAATATTCCGGCCATTGACCTTAAACCAAAGACTTTCCTTTTTCAACCGGGTGCCATTGCAGCTGTCGCAAGGCCTCACAATCATATAGTCCTCTGTCCATTCTCTGATCGCTTCACTGTATGGATTGGCAAACCAGCGCTGCAACATATTGATCACCCCTTCAAACGGGGCATTCGGATCGAATTTTGCATTTTCAAATTCAATATCCTCTTGTTGCCCGTCCTCATTACCATAAAACATAATGTTCAGCTGCTTTTGCGTCAGCTTACTGACCGGGGCCGTCAGCGAAATCTTGTTCTTTTTAGCTGCCTCCTGGGCCTGGCGGTAAACCCAGGCATCGCGCTCTTCGCCTAGCGGAGCAATCCCCCCCTCACTGATACTCAATGTGGGATCGGTAATAATGGCCTCCATATTGATATGGTGCTTTGTGCCCAGTCCTTTGCAAACCGGACATGCACCATAGGGTGAGTTGAAAGAAAAGGCATTCGGGGAAGGTTCTTCATAACTGATACCGGTATCCTCACACATCAGGAGTTTGGAAAACTGGACAAATTTTGTGTCGTCCACCAACATAAACATCAGGTCCTTCCCCAGTTTGAGGGTTTGTTGCACACTCTGGCTCAGCCGGGCCCTGAGATCATCGGTAACCTGTAAGCGATCCACCACCAGTTCAATATCATGGATCACATAGCGGTCCACCTGCATCTTCGGTACAAGGTCTTTGATCTCCCCATCCACGCGCACTTTCAAAAACCCCTTTTTTCGCACATCTTCAAAAAGTTCGCGGTAATGGCCTTTCCGGCCACGGACCATGGGGGCCAGTAAGGCAATCTTTTTGCCTTTATATTTTTTAAAGATATTATCTACGATCTCCTCCTCACTCCATTTTACCATCCGCTTTTTGGTATTGTAAGAATAGGCTTCCCCGATCCGGGCATAAAGCAGCCGGAGAAAATCATAGATTTCCGTAACAGTTCCGACCGTGGAACGCGGGTTTTTATTGGTGGTTTTTTGTTCAATGGAAATCACCGGAGATAATCCAGTGATCTTGTCTACATCCGGCCGTTCCATATCGCCGATAAACTGCCGGGCATAAGCGCCGAAGGTTTCCATATAACGGCGTTGCCCTTCTGAATAAATCGTATCAAAAGCCAGGGAGGATTTCCCACTGCCGCTGATCCCGGTAATCACCACCAGTTTATTCTTGGGGATGGATATATCAATATTCTTCAGGTTATGCACCCTTGCCCCATAAACTTCAATCGTTTCGGGCTCCTGTACCAAAACAGGAATTGCTGATTTTTTACTCTTTGCCATAACGGAAAACGAAGATACTGATTCGGAGGAGCTCCTGTAATATATCCTTTTGAAGCGATCCGGCACGCTTTTCCTTCCCTGCTTAAAACCAGCTTCGTGGATAATTGTTTCTCCGAGTTATCCACAAAATTTTACTCTGGCACAGTATTTTGAAGTAATGTCCGAGTACCAATTAAATCATTAAAAAAATTCTCTTATGAAAAAGACCATTGTGATAATGGGCGGATTTGTGTTGTCTTTACTTTCCATAACGGCCAGTGCAC
>CAZLRY010000131.1:0-8289 GCA_964561675.1 uncultured Chitinophaga sp. | reverse complement strand
TACACAACCGGTCTTTGCCGCCATTATCGCGGCCCTGTTTCTGAACGAAGCTTTTACAATAGAGAAAATAATGGCGGGTTTGCTGATCTTCTCAGGGGTATACCTGGTCAGCCGTAAAACACCACCTACTGTTGAAGAATAATCAGTCCTGTCCGGATTTCGGCGAATCAAAAAACCAGAACTCCTTTTTGGCTTCCCGGAAATCCTTCCAGTGATCACAATGGATATTCAGTGCAAAAATGCCGCAGGTGGGAATATTATCAATACGTGCATTGGTCAGTTCATTGGCAAAATCGGTGATCCCGTTGTTATGGGAAAACAACGCCACATGACTATGCAGATCGCTGATATGTTCGATGACTTTATAAAAAACAGCCGCAGCCGGCAGGTAGAGTTCCTCTTTAAAAACAATGTCTGCTTTGGTATTCCCATAAGCTTCCGCAAAAAAACGGGCGGTCTTCGCTGCCCGCTTAGCCGGACTGGCAATAAACAGGTCTACCGGAATTTTTTTATCCAGTAACCGGGCAGCCATGACGGGGGCATCCTTTTTTCCCCGTTCATTCAAGGGGCGGTCAAAGTCCGGAAGACCATCCCCGCTCCAGTCACTTTTGGCATGGCGGACCAGGATCAGGGTTTTCATATTGAAATTTTTTAAACAGGAAATACAGGCTTAATATCCCCTTACGTTCTTGCCTTCCATATAATTCATAAAGGCTTTGTTCACCACTTTATTACCACCGGGGGTTGGATAATTTCCGGTAAAGTACCAGTCACCGAGATTATTGGGACAGGCTTTGTGCAGGTCTTCAATGGTCTGGAAGATTACTTTTACCGGAATACTCAGTTCGGGCGGGGTGATCAGTTTTGCGATCTTGGTGGAGATCTCTTCAGCGGTAAATTGTTTGTATAACTGTTTCACCACATTCTCACTTTCCAGTTGATTCATACTTTCCAGTTCCTTGCACTTTTCCAGCAGCTCGTTGAGCAAGGAGTATTTATTTCTTTCTTTCAGCAGTTCCACTGCCGCATTAAAAGCGATAAAATCACCCATCTTACTCATATCGATCCCATAACAATCGGGATAGCGAATTTGTGGAGAAGAGGACACCACTACGATTCCTTTGGGTTGCAGGCGGCCCAGCATCCGGATGATACTTTCTTTCAGGGTAGTGCCTCTTACAATCGAGTCGTCGATCACGACCAGGGTATCGAGGCCGGGACGTACCGTTCCGTAAGTAATATCATAGACGTGCTGCACCATTTCATTCCGGCTTACATCCTCGGTAATGAAGGTGCGCATTTTTACATCCTTGATGGCGATCTTTTCCACGCGGATCCGGCGGTTGATCATCTCCGCCAGTTTCTCATCATCATAATCCTTACCCCAGCTGAGGATCCGCTCCAGCTTCACTTTGTTCAGGTAATTCTCCATCCCCTTCAGCATACCATAGAAAGCGGTTTCGGCGGTATTGGGTATAAAGGAGAAAATCGTATTCTTCAGGTCGTGTTCGATGGCATGCAGTACCGGTTCACTCAGGTTATAACCCAGTGCTTTCCGTTCCTTATAAATTTTTTCATCGCTGCCCCTTGAAAAATAAATACGTTCGAAGCTGCAGGCCTTTCGTTCTTTGGGCTCCAGGATCTGGGCGATTTCTATTTCTCCGGTTTCACTGACAATCAGGGCCTGTCCGGGCATCAGTTCCTTCACTTCATTCTCCCCTACATTGAACGTGGTGCGGATGGCCGCTCTTTCAGAAGCTGCCACTACTACTTCCTCATTGATATAATAATAAGAAGGACGGATCCCGTGTGCATCGCGGAAGACAAAACCAATACCGTTGCCGGTCACACCACCTACATGAAAACCTCCGTCCATCAGGGGCAGGGTCTTCTTCAGTACTTTTTTAATATCCAGTTTCTCCGGGGATGTTTCGTCTTCCTGGCAGAGATAGGTATGCATCAGTTCGATCATGGCAGCCAGGTCGCTGAAGCGAACATTCGGATGTGGTTCTTTACCGGTAAGGGTAAACAGTTCATCGGAGTTGACAATATTGAAATTCCCGGCCAGTGCGAGGTTACGGGCAGGAATCGTATCCCGGTTGATAAACGGATGACAGTATTCCAGTTTGTTTTTTCCCTGCGTGCCATAGCGGAGATGACCCAGGAGGAGTTCACCAAGGAAAGCCACATGTCCTTTCATCAGGCCGGGGTGACTCTTAATATCTGGATGATACCTTTCGAGTTCATCAATTTCTTTACCAATCTGCTGGAAAATATCGGCGATGGCCTGGGGCGCATTACTACGCAGCCGGTTCATAAAGGGATAACCCGGTTCCACATCGAGCTTTACCGTGGCAATACCAGCTCCGTCCTGTCCGCGGTTATGCTGCTTTTCCATGAGCAGGTACAGTTTATTGAGACCCCACAGTACGGTCTGGTACTTCTGATGGTAGTACGAAAAAGGCTTTCTTAACCGTATGAATGCGAGTCCGCATTCGTGTTTTATCGGGTCGCTCATGGAAGGCGCAAAGGTAGGCGTTTCGGGTCAATTAATCGGCCTCTGATTCCCGGTGATAGGGAATGGCTACATGGAGAACGCAACCTTCCCCCGGGGCGGTCTTCAGATCCATTTTCCCGTTAAACAAGGCCACCCTGGTCCGGATATTACTTAATCCGAGTCCTTCGCGGGCAGATTGGGGATCAAACCCTTTGCCGTTATCTGTTATGGTCATGAATATGGACTCTGCATCGTTTTGCAGTTTGATCGAAATCTGGCTGGCCCCGGAATGGCGGATAATATTACTGATCATCTCCTGAAGGATGCGGAAAAGGCTGAGTTTCAGGTTATCGGGAATTATTTCTTCCTCAAAATGCGAACGGCTGAACTTGATTTTGAATTTATGGGAACGCCGCAGCCCGTCACAAAGATCCTGTATCGACTCGGCCAGACCCAGATCTCCAAGGGTAGGTGGTACCAGGGATTGGGATAGCTGGCGGATCTCATTTATAATACCTGCCATGTTCTTATGTGCCAGGTTGATCATCTGCAACACTTCCCCGCCTGCTTTCTCTTTGGCCACTTCCAGGTAAAGCCGGGTGGTGTTGAGGTGCTGATTGATATTGTCATGCAGCTCCTTTCCAATCTCTGTCCGCTCTTTTTCCTGGGCGTCAATAGTAGCCTGGGTAATTTGTTTCTGTTTTTGTATTTCCTGATCGATCAGTTTCTGCGACAGTTTTCGCTGTTCGGTTATATCTGCAAATGAGCAAATCACATTTATCAGCTGGTTTTCATTCCCAAAAACCGGTTCAGCGTTTACCAGCAGCCATACCCGGTCATTACTGACTGGACGAAATACGCCCATCACCACATCCCTGACCGGTTTCCTGGTTTTGATTACCATTGGAACCGGGTGGCAATGCCCCGGGAAATCGCTTCCATCTTCATGAATCACATTCCAACGTGGGTCAAAAGAAGTGGTGCCAAGCAATTGTCCTTCCGTGAGTCCCAGCATATCAAGGGCTGCCTGGTTCGCCACAATCATTTTACCGGTTTCATCCTGCAATATCACGCCCAGGTGCAGGTTATGAATCAGGTATCTGAACCGGTGTTCGCTCTCCCTTAATTTATCTTCAATGGCTTTCCGTTTTGAATCATTGGTGAAATAGATCACCATGGCATTGAAAACCGGCTTATCAATGAGATTATGGCCCCGCACAGTACACCAGACCCAGTCTCCGTTGGAGTGTCGCAAACGGAGGGACATGTAATTTATGACCGACTCTTTCCGTACTTCAGTACTGAATGCTTCAATCGCGCCATTTATATCATCAGGATGCACAAAATCAAATATCTGGCGTCCTAACAGGTTTGCTGTTTCGTAACCGGAGATCCGCTGGATCGACGGACTGCAGTAACGGATACTACCGGTTTTATCCGTCAGTACAATACCATCCAGCGAATGGGTGATCATGTTCCGGTAAAACAATTCACTTTCCTGCAACCGGACCTGCGCCTTTCTCCGGTCTGTAATATCTTTCCCAACACCGAGTAAGCCGATTTTATTTCCTTGTTCATCGTATAACATGGAAATGGTATGCAGAAGAATTTTCTTTTCCCCGTCAATACCGGTAAAGGAAGCTTCCCCTTTCCAGATTCCTTCCCGTTCCACAATTTCGAGCACCTGTTCGCTGGTATATGGCGAATAATCTGTTTTGACGACAATCCGGTAAGCCTTTCCCACTGCTTCGGCTGAAGTAATGCCGGTCAGCTTTTCGATCACATGATTCCAGGAGGTAATCACTCTGGCATTATCGGTGGTTACGATCACATCTGTTACATTATTCAGTATCGTGGCCTGGTACCGGAAGCGTGCTTCACTTTCTTTCAGTGCATTCTCCGTTTTTTTCCTGAAGCTGTCATTGTAAAAATTAATGACCATGCCCTTCACATAGGGATTATCAAGCAGGTTATGGCCCCGCACGATACACCAAAGCCAGTCGCCCCCTTTTTGCCGTACCCGGATAGAAATGAACTCAACGATTGTTTCATCCTTCCGCTCGGTTTCAAAAGCAGTACGGGCGAGTTTGATATCCTCCGGATGCACATAGTCAAAGCAGTTATGCCCCAGCGCCTCCTCATTTTCATAACCAAGTATGGGCGTAACAGAAGGTGAGACAAAGGTGATAAACCCGTTTGCATCGGTTATAAATATGCCATCAAGTGAATTCACAAAAAGGTTACGGAAAAAATATTCACTCTGCCTGAGTTTTTCTTCAGCCAGTCGCTGAGCCGTAATATCCTGTTGCGTACCCCAGACCCGTTGCAATTGCTCCTGTTCCACCACACCCGTCATCCGGTTCAGGAAATATTTGACATTACCTGACTTATCATATTCTTTTGTCTCCACTGTAGTAGTGGCAAATCCATTCTGTATAAATGTCCGCAGCCCTTCAAGACTGGAGGGCTCCGACAGATCCAGCAACTTGCCCAGTTTAACCCCTTTCAGTTCCTCCGCATTTTCAAATCCGTACATCCTGGCCATATTATCGTTGCATTCCACCAGCGTGGAATGATCCTTCCAGTAGTTCAGGATATTGTCTGCCGATTCATGAATGGAAACCGGTTCTTTACTGTCAAACATCCAAAGGCCTTCTGCACTGTGCTCAAACGCCATATATCGCTCATGGCTTCCTGCTTTTAATTCCAGGGCTCTTTCATTCATACCCGGGATTGGGGACGCCGTACTGATCGCCTGCATATAAAGGGGCAGTCCAAGCTCATTGGAATGAGCCGAACATTCCCAGTTCAGGGCAACCGGCTTTCCGTCGACCCGCCTCATAATCAATTGTATCGGGAAAAGCTGATGAGGTTGTTCCATGCTGTTTTTCAATACAGACAGGAATTGCACGGTATCTGAAGGGATGAGCAGGGAGGAGACATGAATACGGTTTGCCACAACATCTTCCACCAGAAAATGGCGGGAGAATAATGGGTTTGCCGATGCGACATACCCTTCGGGATCAATCATGAGATAGTAAAACTGACCCGATGCGACAAAGTAATCAGGCAACTTAAACATATGTAGATTCAACCATTGAACTAAAGACTAAAGTTAATGTTTAAATTCAGGGAAGGAAATATAATCAACACGATTTTAGAAACGTCAACAGAACCTCATCTCAAAACCTGTAGTTTTTACCATTGTTATTCCGGTAAATCCCGGCTGTCAGGCGCATAAAAAAACGGCTGTCTCGTTAAGACAGCCGTTTCGCAATATTTTATACCCGTTTAGAACGCTTTGGTTTCCCCATCAAATTTTTTCAACTGGGGACATTCTTCAGCCGTACCCGGGTCAATCATGACATAATAGGTCGGGAGTTTGTTCTTGATCCATTTGTCAAGGGTCTGGCTCTTTTTTTCTTCCAGTGCAAACGTGGAGATCTTGCTGTAATCATCCTTCAGATTCATCCGGTGCGGTTCTGACTTGGATTTCAGGTAAACGATCCGTACGCCTTTCTTACCCTGCTCACTCTCGAAGGGAGTGGGTTGGGAAAATTCACCCACTTTCATTTTCGCCAGCATGGCCACCATTTCCTTATCCAGCATATCAATGGTAACAAAGGGAGAACCTTCACGGTTGGTGATAAAAGGTCCGGTGTATTTAGCCGCTTCATCATCACTGTACTTGGTAGCGGCTTCGTTGAAACCCAGGGTACCCGCGATGATTTTTGAACGGATGGTATCAAGTTTGCCTTTTGCCTGGTTGATTTCTTCTTCGGTTACCGGCGGGATGCGTAAGATATGACGTACAATGGCATCATCCCCGTTCCGCTGAACCATCTGGATGATATGAAAACCGAATTTAGATTTAACCGGGGAGGAAATTTCGCCTTCCTTCATCCGGAATGCAGTGGAAAGGAATATCGGATCCCATGTTTTCTCTGTCCGGTTGATCTGGTACTGACCACAGCGGTCTTTACTGCCCGGATCTTCCGAAACCTGTTTGGCCAGGCGGCAGAAATCGGTAATCTTGGTCTCGATCTGTTTTTTGTAGTTATTCATCTCCCCGGCAATATACTGCTCGAGATCGCGGGATGCTTTGGGGTATAAAACGATCTGTCCGATTTCCAGCTCGGTTTCATAAAACGGTAAACTGTCTTTGGGAATTTTTTCAAAATAGGCTTTTACTTCTATCGGGGTGATCCGCACATTGTCCACGATCTTCCGTTGCATCGCCTGGGCCAGCTTTTGTTCTTTTACTGATTCACGGGCATCATCCTTGATCTGGTAAATTGTTTTACCCGCCACTTCTTCCAGGGCTTCCTGGCTTCCAAACTGGTTGATATACGTCCGGATACGGTTATCCAGATCGGCTTCCACTTCCTCATCGGTCACAGGCAATGAATCCTTTTGCGCCTGCAGCATCAGCATTTTGGAAATAATGGCCTGTTCCATCAGCATACATTCTGCATTTTCCGGCACCTGTCCCCCCTGGCGTACGATATCGGCCAGCGAGTTACGGATATCCGAATACAGAATGATCTTATCCCCTACAATACCAGAAATTTTATCCGCTATCACTTTCTTGGGCTGGCCCTGGGCCACACCGGCAAACGTGAGGAGTAAAAAAGCGGCCGTTACAATTTTCTTCAGACTACGCATAATTTCAAAAGTAGTTTACCGGCACTGTCCATCGTATCACCGGTGCTTTATTTAACAAAGGTTTTAACATAAATTCCAAACCCCTTAGACTTTGTCACTTAGTAGGTTTGGAATTTATGATTTGATGCTTATTTGGCTTCTTGGTGCTTGGTGCTTCTTTGGCATCTTGGGATCTTCGGTTCTTGTGATTTATAGTGTTCTCTTCACTTCCTCGATCTCATACGCCTCCACCACGTCTCCCGCCTTAATATCACTAAAGTTCTTGATCGTCAGACCACACTCCATACCAGACACCACTTCTTTCGCGTCATCTTTGAAGCGTTTCAGTGAACCCAGTTCGGCATTGACCCCTTCTCCTGTCGGATAGATCACGATACCATCCCGGATCAGGCGGACTTTCGAATCACGTTTGATCTTACCATCGAGTACCACACAACCGGCAACGGTCGCTTTATCAAACTTGAATACTTCACGGATCTCGACGTTGGCCACGATCTTCTCCTGGGTCTTGGGTTCAAGCATCCCTTCCATCGCACTCTTGACTTCTTCGATCGCGTTATAGATGATCGAGTACATCTTGATCTCGATACCGGCTTTATCGGCCAGTTTCGATGCCTGCAGGGAAGGACGAACGTTAAACGCAATCACGATCGCATCGGATGCTTCAGCCAGTACGATATCACTTTCATTGATCTGACCGACTCCTTTATGGATCACACTCACGAGAATTTCCGGTGTTGACAGTTTCTGTAAAGAGTCACTCAGGGCTTCTACGGAACCATCCACGTCACCTTTGATGATCACTTTCAGTTCTTTGAAGCTTCCCAGTGCCAGACGACGACCGATCTCATCCAGGGTGATATGTTTCTTGGTCCGCATACCCTGCTCACGCAGGATCTGCGCACGGCGGTTGGCCACTTCTTTGGCCTCGGCCTCGTCTTCGTACACTTTGAATTTCTCACCGGCCTGTGGGGCACCGTTCAAACCCAGGATCAGGGCAGGAGCAGAAGGGCCAGCTACATCGAGCTTTTTATTACGTTCGTTGAACATGGCTTTCACGCGTCCATAGTACTGACCGGAAACGATCAGGTCACCAACTTCCAATGTACCATTCTGTACCAGAAGTG
>CAZLRY010000130.1:1323-8411 GCA_964561675.1 uncultured Chitinophaga sp. | reverse complement strand
GATGCTTCTTTTGATTACCGTGACCGGATAAATAATAATACCAATCTGGTACCGGCCTGGCAGAGTGAACAATCCATTGATCCCTTGTCAACCTATACATCGGATGATTTTTTTGGTTTCCTGGATGACAATGAGGACATCAATTCAGGGCTGATCATCAATTACCTGGATATCGGTATCGGCAGGGTGCCGGCAAAAAACGGGACGGAAGCAGTTCAGTTCGTCGATAAACTGTTTGCCTATGCAGATGTGGCCAGCATGGGCCCCTGGCGCAATACACTTACGTTTATTGCTGATGATGAAGACGGCAATCTGCATTTCCAGGATGCAGAACTGATAACCGGTACCAGTACAGCAACAGCACCAGGGTTTAACCAACAGAAAATTTATCTCGATGCCTATCAGCAGGAAAGCGGGGCAGGGGGCAGCCGCTATCCGGAAGTCAATCAGGCCATCAATAACCAGGTACTCAACGGTACATTGATATGGAATTACAACGGGCATGGCGGTTCTTCCCGGCTGGCAGAAGAAACGATCCTGGATCAATCCATCATCAACAGCTGGAATAATAAAAACCGGCTGCCTTTATTTATCACGGCCACTTGTGATTTTGCACCCTATGATAATCCCCTGCTGAATTCTATTGGGGAAAATCTCTTATTGCGTCCGGTTAACGGGGCGATTGCCCTGATGACCACTACCCGGCCGGTCTTCGCGTTCAGCAACCGGGTGATGAATAATAATTACCTGCGCTTTGCCTTACAGACCGGTACCGATGGATCGTATCTTTCACTGGGAGATGCAGTCAGGGAAGCTAAGAATTTCACATACCAGACTTTACCCGATATTGCCAATAACCGCAAATTCACGTTGTTGGGCGATCCGGCAATGACCCTGGCTTTTCCGGTATTGAAAGTACAACCCACACTGATCAATACAGTACCAGTGACACAGGCGGATACGCTCAGTGCCGGTGAATCCGTTGTCATTGAGGGCGAAGTCACGGACCCGCAGGGCAACCTGCTTACGGCATATAACGGGTATGTATATCCGGTTATTTACAACAAGCCGCAGACGGTTACCACCCGGGGTAATGATCCGGGCAGCCAGCCCGCTCCTTTCCAGGTACAGCAAAACAGTTTGTTCCGGGGAAAATTCAGCGTGACCGGCGGCCGGTTCCGGATCAGTTTAAAAGTGCCGCGGGATATCGGTTTTCAGTATGGGTATGGACGGCTTAGTCTGTATGCTGAAGACGGCAACAGGGACGGGCAGGGGCTGTTTACGAATTTCCTGGTGGGCGGGCTCGGGCAGGGGGTAAATACGGATACCACCGGACCGACCATCCGGGCCTGGCTGAATGACGAGCGTTTCGCAAACGGGGGCCTCACCAACCAGCAACCGGTATTATTAATAAAGCTGACCGACTCTTCCGGGATCAATACTACCGGGTTGGGAATCGGGCATGACCTGGTGGCCACTTTGGACGGGGACAATAATCAGTATTATATATTAAATGATTTTTACCAGGCCGATGCCGACAGTTATCAGCGGGGGATGGTCCGGTTTCAGTTGCCGGTACTGGAGCCCGGTCCACACAACCTGAAGATCAAGGCCTGGGATGTAATGAATAACTCCAGTGAATATTACCTCGATTTTATTGTGGGGGATGACGGTGAGCTGGAGATCAGTCATGTGCTCAATTACCCCAACCCTTTTACTACCCAGACCCGTTTCTGGTTTGAGCACAATAAGCCGGGACAGTCCCTGCAGGTGCAGCTCCAGATAATGACCATCACCGGCCGGGTGATCCGTTCAATCACCCAAACGCTGGTCCCGGAGGGGAACCGGGTAACCGAAATCAGCTGGGATGGCAGGGATGATTACGGGAATCGTCCGGGCAGGGGGGTATACCTGTATAAATTAAGGGTGATGAGTCCGGGGAAAAAGACCCGGGAAGTGTTGGGGAAGCTGGTTATGTTATAATTTTTTTTAATTTATTTGCATATTTTAACTGCTGAGAACCAGTTATTAATCATTTTTCCAGATTCTTTAAAATTTAACAATAAAATCGGAAATCAGTCGTTTTTTTGAAGAAATTCGTTCTTTACCAGGCATTGTCATAACTGCAAAAGCCATTGAGAACCACCTGAATTGATATTTTTTTGGGTTCAGATAAATTCTCTATTTTAGTTTTGTATTTAGGCAAATGCCCTATATTTACACCATTATTAAAAATTTTCTAATGAGACCAACTGCTTTAAAACTAACTGCCGGATTACTGCTTTTTTGTGGGTTATCATCTACTGTAAAAGCTCAGACTGCTGATGCAATCAATGTAGTTACCACCGCTGTACCTTTCCTCCGTATTTCACCGGATGCCCGTTCAGGCGGTATGGGTGATATGGGTGTTGCCACATCCCCTGATGCATATTCAGGTTTGTGGAATATTGGTAAAGTAGCTTTCAACCAGGCCCAGGGTGGCATTGGTGCTACGTATACTCCCTGGCTGAAAAATCTGGTAAACGATGTTTACCTGGCTTCTGTAGCCGGTTATTACAAAATGGATGAGAATTCTGCATTTTCAGGTGCTGTTCGTTATTTCAGCCTTGGAAATATCACTTTCACCAACATTCAGGGTAATGATGTAGGTAACTTCCGTCCCCGGGAGTTTGGCATCGACCTGGGTTATTCCCGTAAACTGACTGACAAAAGCGGTGTGGGTGTAACCTTGAAATATATCAACTCCAACCTGGCTGGTGGTTATACCAATGGTAGCACTACTTACAAATCTGCCAGTGCTGTTGCTGCTGACCTTGCTTACTACCATGATGGTAAGAAAGCCGGAAGCGGATGGGCCTGGGGTGCTGTTTTATCTAACCTCGGTACTAAAGTATCTTATACAGATAACGCAGATGCAAAAGATTTCATTCCTGCCAACCTCGGTCTGGGTCTGAACTACACTAAAAAGATGAATGAAACCAATTCACTGTCTTTCGGTGTTGAAGCAAACAAACTGCTGGTTCCCACACCTCCCGGTCAAAATGCAACTGCACAGGATATTGCTGACTACAGAAGCAAGAGCGTAATCGGTGGCTGGTTCAGTTCTTTCGGTGATGCCCCCGGTGGTTTCGCTGAAGAAATGAAAGAGTTCCAGATCTCTGCTGGTGCAGAATACTGGTACAATAATCAGTTCGCTCTGCGTGCCGGTTATTTCTACGAAAACAAAACTAAAGGTGACCGTCGTTATTTCACAACCGGTCTGGGTCTGAAATACAACTTATTCGGATTCAACTTCGCTTACCTGATCCCTTCAGGAAGTGGTGTTACCACCAACCCCCTGTCAAACACACTGCGTTTCTCTGTGCTGTTTGATCTGGATGGTGCTAAGAAATAATATATGTTGGTCATAAGACCAACATATGACACGATACTAAACAGAGTCCTGGCTATTTGCCGGGACTCTGTCATATATAAGAAGTTGCAAAAAAGATCAGCATGTAGTTGGTCTTATGACCAACAACATGCGATACAAGCAGACCAACAAAAAGCAGATACTTGTTGGTCATAAGACTAACAAGTAACGATATTTGTAAAAACAGAATTATGTCATACAGAATCGGCTCAGGCGTTGATTTTCACCAATTGGCAGCAGGCCGCGATCTATGGATCGGGGGGATTAAAATTCCCCATCATAAAGGTTCATTAGGTCACAGTGATGCTGATGTTTTATTGCATGCTATCTGTGATGCATTGCTGGGGGCGTTGAGCCTGGGGGATATTGGGTTGCATTTTCC
Organism: uncultured Chitinophaga sp.; assembly: GCA_964561675.1. Taxonomy (GTDB): domain Bacteria; phylum Bacteroidota; class Bacteroidia; order Chitinophagales; family Chitinophagaceae; genus JJ008. The sequence goes on along the minus strand of CAZLRY010000130.1, from coordinate 4,617 downwards.
CAATACGGATCCGGCCTATAAGAATATTGACAGCAAGATACTATTACAGAAATCGTTTGAATTGATCAGGTCAAAAGGATACAGCGTGGTGAATGTAGACAGCACGCTGTGCCTGGAAGCACCAAAAATAAAACCATGGGTACCACAGATGCAGGAAATAATTGCCCAAATCCTTCAGGTGCAACAGGAGGATGTATCGGTGAAAGCTACCACTACTGAGCAAATGGGTTTTGCCGGCAGGGAAGAAGGACTCATGGCCTATGCCACCGTGTTGCTGAAGAAGGGCGCCTGATCTCCTGATTTCCTTGCAGCAATACTTATCTTTGCCGCATGCCAACCGTTCAGGTCAAAATAATCAATCAATCAGCCAATCCGTTACCTGCCTATGCAACAACAGGTGCATCGGGTATGGATATCCGCGCTCACCTGGAGTCCCCGCTGACGTTACGTCCGATGGAACGCAGCCTGGTCCCAACGGGTTTGTCTATTGAGCTGCCAGCAGGTTTTGAAGCGCAGGTACGTCCAAGAAGCGGGCTGGCGATCAAACAGGGTATTACCTGTCTGAACACACCCGGCACGATTGACTCGGATTACCGCGGAGAAATTAAGATTATATTAATCAACCTTTCGGCGGATGCGCAGGTCATTCAACCGGGTGACCGCATAGCCCAGTTGGTGATTCAGACTATTGAACAATGTACCTGGGTTCCGGCTGAAAACCTGGAGCAGACTGCCCGTAATGCAGGAGGATTCGGACACACCGGTAAACAATAAAACTTCTTCATGATCAGAAACGCAATCATTTTCTTACTGGCTGCCGCCCTGTTTACTTCCTGCCGGGCCACCAAAAAAATTCAGTCGGCTATTGCCAAAAAAGATACAACTACTGTAATACCGCCGCCCCCCGATACCGGTCATGCGGATTCTATGGCACTGATTAAAGAATATTATAACGCAGTGATGAATCAGCGAATCAGTTTTACCACGTTTTCGGGTAAACTGGATGTGGACTATGAAGAGACCGGGGGCAAAAAATTAAACCTGAATGCGGAATTACGGATGTACAAGGACAGCGTGATCTGGATCCGTATTACGGCCATCCTTGGTATTGAAGGACTGAGAGCCTATATCACAAAGGATTCAGTTAAAATCCTCAACCGGCAGGATAAGGTCTATATTGCCCGAAGTGTGGCCTTTCTTCAGGAAATAGCAGCCCTGCCACTTGACCTATCCTCGCTTCAGGATTTGCTGATCGGAAACCCGGTATTTATCAGTTCGGATATATCTTCCTATAGTAAGTCTTCCGGAACTGTTTCATTACTCGGATTAAACAGTTTATTTAAAACCCTGATCACCCTGGGGGAAATGGATAAACAACTTTACAGCGCCAAACTCGATGACCTGGATGAATCCCGAAACCGGACCAGTTACCTGACCTGGAGTGATTATGAGAGTAAAAAGGGATTTCCTTTTGCCCAGAAACGGTCCATTACCGTGGCCGAGAAAAAAACACTTGAAATCCGGCTGAATTATAAACAGTATGAATTTAATGAAACGTTAAGTTTCCCTTTTTCCGTGCCCAAAAACTATAAAGCCGATTAAGGAATATACTTTAATTTGTCAAACACCGTTTTTCTTAACTGATTCCGACCCTGTTTTTTTTAACCTCAATCCAGTTAATCATGAGAAAAAAAATCTTACTGCCTTTTTTCCTGTTCGGTTGTATCGCCATTGGCTTTGCCCAGCCACAGGATAAAACCCAGCTGGAAAAAGAAAGACAGGAGATCCAGCGCGAGCTGCAGGAGATCCAGGGTATGTATAATAAAGTAAAGGGACAGACCAAACAGAATCTGGCCCAACTAAACATGCTCAAACGGAAGATCGACCTGCAGGAACAGTATATCAGTTCCATCAATAAAGAACTCCGTAGTATCGATGATGATATTTACCTGAGTGAACTTGAAATCTACCGCCTCAATAAACAACTGGATACGCTTAAATCCCAATATGCCAAGTCAATTGTTTACTCCTATAAAAACAGGAGTAACTACGATTATGTAAATTTTATTTTTTCGGCCAGCAGTTTCAATGATGCGGTGAAGCGGATCGCTTACCTGAAGAGTTACCGTTCTTACCGGGAGAAACAGGTGTCTACCATTCAGGAAACCCAGCTGCTGATTGCTCAGCGGAAGAAACAGCAATTGGTTCGTAAAGATCAGAAGAATGTGGCCCTGCAGACACAGACTAAACAGGTTCAGCAACTGGATGTTCAACGAAAGGAAAGGGATGCGGTAGTGAAAGACCTGAAATCAAAAGAGAAAGATCTGCAAAAGCAGATTGCAGACAAAAAAAACAGGGACGCGAAACTCAAAAATGCAATTTTTGCCATTATTGAAAGAGAGCGGTTAAAAGCAATTGAGGAAGAGAAAAAAAGACTGATCGCCATTAAAGAAGCGGAGAAGAAAAATTCACCGGTGGATCCAAAGACAAAACCAGCGGATCCCAAGCCGGGCACTATAGTGGATAAACGGCCAAAGCCTGTAACGGTCACGAAGACCTATGTGCCCTTAAATGCGAATGAAACGGCATTGGCTGCAAGTTTTAAGCTGAACTATGGGAAGTTGCCCTGGCCTGTTGACAATGGGGTTGTTTGCAGCAATTTTGGTACAAATAAAATTGAAGGCACACTCCTTACCGAAGATAATCCGGGGATTACCATTTGCACAGGCGCCGGGGCTGCGGTAAAGTCAATCTTTGACGGAGAAGTATTAAGTGTGTTCAACATGGGAGATGGTATGGCAGTAATGATCAAGCATGGTAACTATTATACCATCTATAGCAACCTCTCTTCAACAAGTATTGCAAAAGGGGCCACTGTGAAAGCCCGTCAGGTAATTGGTAAGGCTGGAAATGATGATAGCGGAGGAGGTAAGATTGATCTGCTACTAATGCTGGACAAAAAGAATATCAATCCTCGGCCATGGCTTAGCAGGTAATATATAGTAAACAAGAAAAGATAACAGGCTGCCCTCTTGATGAGGGCAGCTTTTTTATTTATAAAAAGCGTTCATATAATTTTTCATACTGCGGTACAATATGATGAATATCAAATTTTTTGGAATGTTCAGCGGCCCTGTCTTTGAACCCTTTAAGCGTGGCATCATCTTTTAAAATCACCAGCGACTGGTTGGTCATACTTTCCACATCACCCACATTGCTGAGAAAGCCGGTAACGCCTTGTATATTTATTTCACCCAGTCCGCCCGCATTGGTAGACACCACGGGCACACCGGC
>CAZLRY010000130.1:0-1223 GCA_964561675.1 uncultured Chitinophaga sp. | reverse complement strand
AGGGCCTTACCGAGTTCGGTCGCCAGCACGCCGGAGCCGCCAAAAGTGGGGTAACAAACGATTCCAATCTTCATAATCAATATTCAAAAGGAGGCCTAAGGTAACGGATTTAACCGGCTTTGGCTGACCGTTCATCTTAAATAATTATCTTCCGTTTTCTGTTTAATTAACTTTAACAAAAACCGAAGGATGTGTAAACTTTTTTTCGCCATGATCGCCGGATTGCTGTTACAACCGGCAGGCGCCCAGACTACTGATTCAGCGTGGATTAAAAAGATCTCCGATGAGATACTGACCAACGGAAAAGCGTATGAGAACCTCCGTCACCTGACTAAAAAGATCGGGGCCAGACTCGCGGGCTCTTCCGGCATGGTAAAAGCCGAGCAGTGGGGAGTGGAACTGATGAAAACAAGTGGCGCCGACCAGGCCTGGTTACAGGAATGTATGGTGCCGCATTGGGTGCGTGGCGGGACAGATATTGCGCAAGCCAGTTATACCATACCGGCAAACAAGACAAAGAATATGATCCCGCAAAAAAAGGGACTTGATATTGTAGCCTTGGGGAACTCTGTCGGTTCCGGACCAAAGGGGATCAGTGCGCCGGTTTTGCTGGTAAACTCCTTTGATGAACTGGAAGCAAAGAAAGATCTTGTAAAAGGAAAGATCGTATTCTATAACTATAAATTCAACGATACTTATATCAGCACCTTCAATGCCTACCGGGATGCCGGGCAATACCGCGGTGCCGGACCCAGCCGGGCTTCTAAATACGGAGCCGTCGGCGTAATCGTAAGGAGCATGAGCCATGCCGTGGATAATAACCCGCATACCGGCGCTACCCGCTATGATTCGGCTTATGCAAAGATCCCGGCAGTGGCCATCGGTCTCCGCGATGCGGATTGGCTGAGTGAACAGAGTCAAAAGTCTGGTGTGAATGTGATGCTGAAAACCAATGGTAAATTCTTACCGGATACCATTGGTCATAATGTGATCGGCGAATTGAAAGGTTCAGAATTCCCGGATCAGATCATAACCGTTGGCGGACACCTCGACAGCTGGGATAATTGTGAAGGCGCGCATGATGATGGTGCCGGTTGTGTGCAGACGATTGAAATACTTCGTGCATTCAAAGCCCTGGGTTATACGCCCAAACGTACCATACGGTTTGTACTGTTTGCCAATGAAGAGAATGGATTAAGAGGCGGCACCAAGTATGCAGAAGT
>CAZLRY010000129.1:0-8450 GCA_964561675.1 uncultured Chitinophaga sp. | reverse complement strand
TCAGACCCTTAAAGTAAAAATGAATCCCTGATCAGAGCGATTCAATCAGCCGGAGAATCCGCTCCCAACTTCCGCCATTATATACGTCTTTCAATCCGGCCTGTTTCAATGTAGTCGCAGCGATACGGCTACGGTGACCACTCGCACAAACACAGATCACTGGTTTTCCCAGGTTTTTTATGCGGGGTACACTGACCCCAATGCGATCAACCGGTATATTCAGGGAACCGGGCACGCGTCCCCGGTCATACTCACTGGCAGATCGGACATCAATAACTACAGCTCCCTGCCTTAAGGCTTTTTTTATGGAGCCATTTCCAAAAAAGGAGAAAATTCCCATACAATAAGTTTAAACGACCGCAGCCCTGTTTTTACGTTCCCCGATCTGCTGCCGCCACATCGCATAATATAATCCCTTCTCCGCAATCAGTAATTCATGATTCCCCGTCTCCACCACATCGCCTTTCTCGAGTACATAGATCCGGTCCGCATGCATAATGGTACTCAGCCGGTGGGCGATCAGAATTGTAATCTGATTGCCTTCTTTTGATATATCGCGGATAGTGTCTGAAATTTCTTCTTCCGTAAGTGAATCAAGCGCTGAAGTGGCTTCGTCAAATAATAACAATTTGGGCTTGCGTAACAACGCACGGGCAATAGATAAACGTTGTTTTTCGCCACCGGACAACTTCAGCCCTCCTTCACCGATCATGGTATCCAGCCCTTTCTCCGCACGTACTAACAGATTCTGACAGGAGGCTTTATTCAATACATCTTCAAGGTCTTCTTCAGTTGCAGCTGGATTCACGAACAGCAGATTCTCACGGATAGAGCCGGAAAAAAGCTGGGTATCCTGGGTCACAAAACCGATCTGGTTGCGCAGGTCTTCAAAGTCAATACTGTTCTCATCCATTCCATTATACAGGATCTTTCCATCCTGCGGCCGGTACAAACCAACCAGTAATTTCATTAAAGTGGTTTTACCGGAACCGGAAGGCCCTACAAAAGCAATGGTCTCCCCGGTTTTTACTTTGAAGCTGATATCGTTGATCGCATTCTGTGAAGCGGTCTGGTGCTTGAATGCCACATGATCAAAATCCAGGGTCTCGATCTTTCCCAAATGACTCGGATTAGCGGCTTTGGGTTCCGGCGATTTTTTCATCAGGTTGGCAAAATTCTCCAGGGAAGCCTGGGCCTCGCGATAAGTGAGAATAATATTGCCAATCTCCTGCAACGGACCAAACACAAAAAAGGAAAAGATCTGCATCGTCACAATCTGTCCGGCATCCATTCTTCCCCGGTAGATAAACAACATCAGCAGGAATAATATGATCTGGCGAAGTGTATTGACAAATGTACCCTGTATGAAACTGATACTGCGGATACGTTTTACCTTGGTCAGTTCCAGTCCGAGTATCTTAAAGGTGTTTTTATTCAGTCGTGATACTTCCTGTTGGGTTAGCCCGAGACTTTTCACCAGTTCAATATTACGCAGGGATTCCGTAGTGGCACCGGCCAGCGCTGTGGTTTGTCCCACGATCTTTTTCTGAATCGTCTTTACCTTTTTACTCAGCAGGTTGGAAATAATGGTCAGCAGGAAGATACCTCCAAAATAAACGAGCGGTAAACTCCAGTGAATACTGGTGGCATAAACCGCCACAAACAAAATACCCACAACTACCGGGAAAAGTACATTGATAAACGAAGAGACAAACTTTTCCGTATCCAGTCTTACTTTCTGCAAAACACTTAAGGTTTCCCCGCTCCGGGCATCTTCAAATTCCTGGTAGGGGAGTTTCATCGCATGCTGCAAGCCTTCTGTAAATACGGTAGCTCCAAATTTCTGCGTGATCAGGTTCAGGAAATAGTCCTGGAAAGCTTTGGCAATCCGGCTGATCATCGCCACGGTAATGGAAGCCAGCAGCAGCCAGGCCACACCATAATAATGACGGGTCTCCATCACTTTTTCCACCACCCCGCCCGGTTTCACTTTAATCACTTCTTCCGTGATACTTTCATTAAAGAAGAGGAACGCATCCCAGCTGAATGCAATCTTATTCTGGTGGTAAGTAGCCAGATTAATCAGCCTACCGAAAATAATGGGATCCACCAGGGAGAACCCGATATTCACGGCCGCCAGGAGTAAAACCAGCCCTACCAGCCATTTATATGGCTTGAGGTATTTAAATAATATCTTCATAAATGGGATTGAGGCGAAAAATGGAAATGCAGATTCAATGTACAAACTTCGTACAAGTTTAGGAAATATGCCAAGTTAACAGGTCCCTGGTTGTATATTTCTGTTAATTAACCGGTTATACACGTTGTCTCTCCGATGAGTAGTCCGGGTATTAATGGCCGCCGCCAGGTAGCCGGTCAGTCAGATTCAGTATTTTTATACGAGGTATGTCCGGTTGGCAGCCGGTAGTGAATTTCAAATGATCACTTTAGTATTAAAAAAATAATATAACAGGTATGAATACAGATAAAGGGAACAGAAGAAAGTTTTTGCAGGAAGTGACAAAAGCGTCTGGAGTGATGATGTTGGCGCCAATCGCCGGCAACTTTACCTATGTAGAGCCTGTCAAATCCAGCAAGATGCCTGTTATTCAACCTGGGAAAATAAAATTTGCCGTCATCAATATCAACCATCCGCATATTTATGGGATGACGGAAGCGATTAAAAGAGGCGGGGGAGAACTGGTAGCCTTATATGCCAAAGAAGCAGACCTGACGGCCGCCTATTTAAAAGCGTATCCGGAGGCCAGACTGGCAAAAAGTGAAAACGAAATACTGGAAGACCCTTCTATTCATTTAGTGTTAAGTTCAGGGATACCGGATGAACGGGCTCCCTTGGGTATCCGGGTCATGCAGCACGGCAAGGATTATTTAACGGATAAACCCGGTATCATTACGCTCAAGCAACTGGCGGACGTAAAAAAAGTACAACAGGCTACCAAACGGATTTACTCCATCATGTACAGCGAACGGCTGGAAAACAAAGGCACAGAGAAAGCCAGTCAGCTGGTTAAAGCAGGGGCTATTGGCCAGGTGATTCAAACGATCAATTTAGCGCCACACAGGATCAATAATAATATAGGCAAAACCGGACTGGCTGTACGTCCGGATTGGTTCTGGGATAAGAAACGGTTCGGTGGTATCCTGACTGATATTGGTTCGCATCAGTTCGACCAGTATCTGCATTTTACCGGCAGTACGGAAGCATCAGTGGTGGCGTCACAGGTTGGAAATCTGCACCACCCGGATAAACCATTGTTTGAGGACTTTGGCGATGTGATGCTGCGCGGTAACGGAGGAATGGGTTATATCCGGGTCGACTGGTTTACACCCGATGCGCTCGACTCCTGGGGCGATGGGAGGTTAACCATTATGGGCACGGATGGCTATATAGAAGTACGGAAAAACACGGATATACTTTCTGGGAAAAAAGGCGGAAATCATTTATACCTCGTGAATAAAAAAGAAATGCTGCACATAGATTGCAACAATGAAATGCTGCCCTTTGGTCCTTTGTTTGTAGACGATGTGATAAACAGGACAGAAACGGCCATGCCGCAGGCACATTGTTTCCTTGCCACCGAACTTGCATTAAAAGCACAGAAGAAAGCAACCCTCCTTGGATTAAACAAGTAATCCACCTTTGATGATATGAACAGCGCTGACAAAGTGCTGTCATCAATTATCCGCCCCATCCCTCCCGGTCAAGACTCCGGTAATGGATCGCTTCTGCCAGGTGTTCAGGTTTTATATCGGGACTGTCACACAGGTCAGCGATTGTCCGGCTGACTTTCAGGATCCGGTCATAGGCCCGGGCTGACAAGTTGAGCTTTTGCATGGCTACTTTGAGAAGATTGGCTCCCACCGAATTAATCACACAGATTTCTTTTAGCTGCTTACTGCTCATCTGTGCATTGCAATAAACACCCGGATTTTTCTTATAACGTTCCGCCTGTATTTCTCTTGCCTTAATCACCCGGTCACGGATTGCACTGGAAGGTTCTGCCGGCCGGATGGCTGAGAGTTCACTGAAAGCCACGGGTGTAACTTCCACATGAAGGTCAATCCGGTCGAGCAGGGGCCCTGAAATTTTATTTAAATATTTCTGCACCATACCGGGACCACAACTGCATACCCGGTCCGGGTGATTGTAATAGCCGCAGGGACATGGATTCATGGAAGCCATCAGCATAAAAGAGGCCGGGAAGTCCACCGCTACTTTCGCTCTTGAGATCGTAACCCTTCTTTCTTCCATCGGCTGCCGCATCACTTCCAGTACCGTCCGTTTAAATTCAGGCAACTCATCCAGGAACAACACACCGTTATGTGCCAGTGAAATTTCTCCGGGCTGAGGTATTCCACCTCCGCCTACGAGGGCTACATCTGAGATCGTGTGATGGGGACTTCTGAAAGGCCGCTTAGATACCAACGTGGCATTCTCCGGTAATTTGCCGGCAACCGAATGAATCTTGGTGGTCTCCAATGCTTCCTGCAAGGTCAGGGGAGGCAGAATGGTGGGCAGTCTTTTTGCCAGCATGGTTTTACCGGCACCGGGTGGACCAATCAGAATGGCATTATGTCCGCCCGCAGCCGCGATCTCTAAAGCCCTTTTGATATTCTCCTGACCTTTTACTTCGGAGAAGTCAATTTCAAAATCATATTGTGAATGGAAGAACTCTTCCCGGGTATTGATCACGACAGGTTCCAGTCCCTGCTCCCCGTTGATAAAGAAATCAATCACTTCGTTGATATGCCCGATACCGTATACCTGCAACTGATTGACCATGCCGGCTTCTTTGGCATTCACATTGGGTACGATTAATCCTTTAAATCCTTCTTTGCGTGCCTGGATGGCAATGGGCAATGCTCCCTTGATGGGCCGTATTTCACCGTTCAGTGATAACTCCCCCATAATAATATAGGAAGACAAGGACTCCGGATTACTGATTTGTTCAGACGCAGCGAGTATCCCCAATGCAATCGGAAGGTCAAACGCCGTACCGCTTTTGCGGATATCAGCCGGTGCCATATTCACCACCACTTTGGTGCGGGGAAAGTCATAGCTGTTTGTTTTGAAGGTACTCTCGATCCGTTGCAGGCTTTCCTTTACCGCATTGTCCGGTAAACCCACAATCATCGGGTCCTTGCCCTGGTTCTGAATCCAGTTTACTTCAATGGTAATCGTGGTGGCTTCCACACCGTATACGGCACTGCCAAATGTCTTGATAAGCATACTGGCAAGGTAGCGCATGTTGTCGCCTCAGCCCTCTTGCAGCCGCTTGTGTTTTTCCCGTAAAAACCGTTTTATTTCCCGGTTAAAATGGTGAAATCAGCCAATAAGTTGGTGCCGGGATCCGGGATTACTTTAAATAGTGTTCCTTTACCGGTTATTAAAAAACTATGAGCGGTTTTACTGAGATCAAAACGACGTACTTCTTTACTATTCTCTTCATAATTCAGTTCCATTTCCAGCGACATTTCAAATGGCCCTCCTTTTTGTACCTGGTCAATAGTAATAATCAGGCCATCTGTCGCCGGATCATTTTTCCAGCTGATTTGTAATTGTGGATTGACACCACGGTATAGCCATTGGTTGAAAAATGTGGCCAGTTGTTTTCCTGAAACCCGTTCAAATACAGCCTGCAATTCTTTCGTTTCTGCGTTACGTCCTTTATAAAGATCATAGTACGCACGAACTCCTGCATGAAACATGGAGTCCCCGATTTCCCGCCGCAACATGTGCAATACCCATCCGCCTTTCTGGTAACTGTTGGCATTGAGCAGGCTTTTATAGTTAGGCGTGCTGTCGACCACCGGACGTTTACTTTCTTTTACAAAACTCAATACAGATGCCCGGTCCTCTTTCATTCTTTTGCTCAGACTGTCCGTACCATATTTGTGCTCCATATAAATATGGGTCAGGTAGGTAGCAAAACCCTCACTGAGCCAGAGATGCGCAAAACTTTTTTCAGTAGCCATATCGCCAAACCACTGGTGAACGATTTCATGGGCGAACAGGCCTTCTTCACTTTGTTGGCCGGTTACGGATTGTTCATAATAAAAAATAGCTCCTGCATTTTCCATGCCCCCGTAGATAGTCTTGGATTGTACATTGGCCAGTTTTCTGTAGGGGTAGGGGCCAATATATTGATCATAGTAGGCAAGGACTTCCGTGCCGATACTATAATCATAAAATCCCTTGTCTGCATTTTCCGGAAATACCCAGGAACTGACAGGAATACAATTATTGACAAACCCGGCATGTTGTACGGCAAATGAAGCAACCCCGATCACCATGACCTTGGTGGGCAGGGGTACGTCTTCCCGCCAGTGAGTCCGTTTTTTATCAACCGTCACATTGGTTTCCTCCAATTGGATACCATTTGATACTACCTGGTATTGCGAAGGGGCCGTTACAATAAATTCCACTGTGGCTTTATCGCCGGGTTCATCCACACAGGGAATCCAGTGATGTGCCCGGTTGGGCCAGTTATCGGCAAAAAAGGTGCGCTTTCCATAACTGTTTTTGGAAATGATCAGCCCGTCTTCCGGTATTCCTTTGTACTGGATTAAGAGCTGAAGGGTATCTCCCGCATTGAATGGCTGCAAGGCTTCAATGGTCAGTTTATTTTGCTGATGGGTAAAACGGCTGACGGGCGCATTGTCATTGCCGTTTGCAACATAAGGGAATACGGTCCTGCCGACGATCATCCCTTTTCCTTTTGGAGAAACACTTTGAAGATCGAGGGTTACTGATCGGCCCGCAGCTGTAGGTATCAGGGTAACCCGGGTACTGCCAACGATTGTGTCATTCAGGTCGTTAAGTTCAAGTGCAAACCGGTAATGCAGGATATCCGTCTTTATCTGGGCGGTAATGGAACCGGAAAACAGGAAGGCAAACAGGGCCGTCAGGGATAATTTCATAAGTAACACAATATAGAAAAATAATCCGCCGGCTCATAATAGAAAATGAAGAGTGGCTTTCTACAGATTTTCAAGCATTTCCACTACTTTTTCGCGTTTCAGGATCACATAACCGATCCGGTCATTACTGATTCCTTCACGTAGCTGGTAGCTGAAAGAGAGTTGCTCATCAGTGACATTGGTTTCAAAATACCGGAAGGAAATATTCGGATAGGACTTCAGTTCTTCCCCGATCTCGTACAAATGGGTGGAAAGGATGAACAGGGAGTTTTTGATTTTGATCAGTCCCTTTATAACCGTCAGCGAGCATTTCATCGCATCCTGTACATTGGTGCCTTTGAACAGTTCATCGATCAGCACCAGCCATTTTTTTCCGTTATTTATTTTTTCAATGGTGTTTTTGATCCGTTGTACTTCATTGAAGAAAAAGCTTTCCCCTTTGGCAATATTATCCACTACATTGATATTGCTGAGCAATCCGTCAAACAGGGTGAGCTTCATGTGTTGGGCCGGCACGCCCATACCGATATGGGCCAGGAATACCGCCGCGCCAACGGATTTGATCAGGGTGCTTTTGCCGGCCATATTTGCCCCGGTAAGGAACACAAAATTCTGTTCCGGATTCATCTGAAGGTCATAGGGCACAGGGACGGGAAGCAGAATATGATACAATCCTCTGGCATCTACCAGGGGTGTGTTTTGTTCCACAAATTCCGGGAAACTGAGCTTATAGGTTTTCACCGCCACCGCCATCGAGTACCAGGCATCCAGCCGGCTGAAAATATCAATCAGTTCCAGCGTATTATTTTTATAACGACCCCGGAGATGAAAGGCGAAATAAAGATTCTGCCGGGCACTGAGCCGCTCTCCCCGCTGCGTTTCCGCCAGTTTCTGCAATGGTGGTTCTTTCAGTATACCGTTGATACGATCTACAAATAATTTGATGGCGGGAGGCAGGTCAAGATCGGTCAGCAGCTCCGACACCTTCCGCAGGCCCCGGTAAAAGTCGCCGAAATGCGGCATGGAATACTTAATCATCGAATAGTCCGCATGGTGCAGCCACTTGTACAACAGGTTATTGAAGGACGCCGGACTTTCATTGATGGGATCGATCGGGTAATCAAGAAATTTATCCATCACCAGCACGGTACCATTGCTGATTTCGGAAGGCCAATGCTGGATATGTTCCATAAAGGTCCGGATCACTTTCTGGGTGCCACGGATCTTATTCAGGTCATTGTGCGGTTCTGTAAAAAATTTCCGCAACCATTCCCGCCCACCCACCGTTCGGGTAAAGTTCAGTTTATGAAATATGGAGAACTCCTCTTCCGGATGGAAGATGGAGATGTCGTTGAAGGATGTGTGGTCGATTTGCATAACTTAAAAAAAGAACCAAGATGCCAAGATACCAAGATGCCGAAATAAGAACCAAGAACCAAGATACCAAGAAGCCAAATAAGGTTCAAATTACAAATGGCAAACAATAAACAAAACATTCTAAGTTCTTC
>CAZLRY010000128.1:0-8720 GCA_964561675.1 uncultured Chitinophaga sp. | reverse complement strand
ACCCCGGTCATATTTTTTCCCTTTCCGAAGCCGCACGTGAGGGTGAATACCTGGTGGTGGGACTGAATGCAGATGCGTCGGTTAAGCGATTGAAGGGTGACAGCCGTCCGGTCAATAACCAGGAGGCAAGAGCCATTCTTCTGGCCTCCCTCCTGATGGTGGATGCGGTGGTTTTGTTTGAAGAAGATACCCCGCTGGAACTGATCACCACCATCCTTCCGGATGTGATTGTAAAAGGCGGGGATTATACACCCGAACAGGTGGCAGGAGGGCGTGAAGTGATTGCCGCAGGCGGCAAAGTGGTGATCAATCCGATTCTAGAAGGCTATTCCACCACGGCCCTGATTGAAAAAATGAAAGGATAAAAACCCGGATGCTCCTGAAAACTTAACATAGAATTGAAGCCGGCTTTGGTAATTTTATAATCTTGTCAGCCCCTATCAATTTCATTTATGTCGGAAAGTCCAAAGCACAAAACCATTGCCCGTGATATCAGTTGGTTGTCGTTTAATGCCCGTGTTCTTCAGGAAGCGGCCGACAACTCCGTTCCGCTCCGCGAGCGTATCCGTTTCCTCGGCATTTTTTCTAATAACCTGGATGAATTTTTCCGGGTCCGGGTAGCTACCCTGAAACGGATGATCCAGTTTGGTTCAAAAGCCCGGATGCACCTGGAAAATAACCCGCAACAGATTATTGATGAGATCCAGATGACGGTATTGAATCAGCAGGGGGAATTTAACCGGATATGGGAAGAATGCCTGGCCGAACTGAACAAGCAGAAAATTTTCCTGCGCAATGAAAAAGAACTGAACGCCGAACAACAGGAGCTGGTCCGTACCTATTATGAAGAAGAAGTCAGTTCGGATATCATTCCCCTGATGATTGAGAATATCCCGGTATTTCCCATGCTGAGGGATAAATCCATTTTCCTGGCCGTGGTGATGTGGAAAAAGGAAAGTGCATTTCATAAAAAATATGCTCTGATAGAGATACCGAGCCGGGTACATGGCCGGTTTAAGATATTGCCTTCCGGCAATGAGGAAAAACATATCATTCTGCTGGAAGACGTGATCCGCTATAACCTCCCCGATATTTTCTCCTATTTCGGGTATGACCATTACCAATCTCATATCTTTAAAGTAACCCGGGATGCGGAAATTGATATTGATGATGATCTCTCCACTAATATTATACAGAAAATAGAAAAAGGGGTCAAGAACAGGCGGAAAGGAAAACCGGTCCGCTTTGTATATGACCGTGAAATGGACCCGGGTTTGCTGGAATACCTGGTACGCCGGCTCAATCTGTCGAAAAAAGACAACCTGATACCCGGAGGCCGGATTCATAATTTCAGGCATTTCATGGATTTTCCGGACGACGTATTCAGCGAGAAACGGAAACGAAATAAGCCATTTGATCACCCGCTGATGACCGAACGGCGGGTGTCGGACCTGATCCAGGAAAAAGATATCCTGCTGCACTTCCCGTACCACTCATTTACCCCGCTGATCGATCTGCTGCGGGAAGCTGCCTTTGATCCGGAAGTGACTACCATCAAAATCACCTGCTACCGGCTTGCTTCCCAGTCCAAAATCATCAATGCCCTGATCAATGCTGTCAGGAATGGGAAAGAAGTAATAGTCATGATCGAACTGAGAGCCCGGTTTGAAGAAGAAGCGAATATAGAATGGAAGAACAGGCTGGAGGAAGAAGGTGCCCGTGTGCTGGTGGAAATACCACATCTGAAAGTGCATTCCAAACTCTGCCTGATCCGTAAACGGACAAAAACCAATACAATACTTCAATACGGTTTTGTAAGTACCGGTAACCTCAATGAGAAAACGGCCCGGATTTATGCCGATCATTGCCTGCTTACATCCAACCCGAAGATCATGGGCGATGTGAACCGCATCTTTCATTTCCTGGAACAACCCAAAACGGGGCTTCATTTTCTCAAGGATTGCCGCTATGTACTGCCCAGCCCGCATTTCGTTAAAAAGGAAATGCTCCGACTTATAGAGGAGGAGATCAAACAGGCCCGGAAAAAGAAACCAGCATCCATTATTTTAAAAATGAATTCGCTGTCGGATGAAGTACTGATCGCCAAACTGGAAGATGCGGCAAAAGCCGGTGTGGAGATACGGCTCATAGTCCGGGGTATTTTCTGTTTGTATTCGGAAAACAAGAAATACCTGTCGCCGATCCGTGCCATCAGTATTGTGGATGAATACCTCGAACATGCACGGGTGTGGGTATTTCACAATAAAGGTAAACAGAAAGTTTACCTATCTTCGGCCGACTGGATGTTACGGAACCTGGAACATCGCGTGGAAGCCACCTGCCCGGTCTGGCATCCGGAATTAAAACAGGAACTGATCGACATCCTGAATATCCAGCTGGGCGATAATGTGAAAGCGAGACGCCTGGATAATGAACTCAGCAATGATTATATAAGAACCGAAAAAAAGAAAGTACGGTCGCAGGTGGAAACATATAAATTCCTGCATAAAAAAACACTGACCCAAATTGAGACTGGCCGCCATTGATATCGGGAGTAACGCAGCAAGGCTGTTGATCACAGAAGTGACAGATGGCCCGCAAGGGAAAACTGAATTTATAAAAACCATGCTGGTCCGGGTACCCCTCCGGCTCGGTTTTGATGTCTTCGATAAAGGGGAAATTTCTGCCGGTAAGGTCGAAAAAATCATAAAAACCATCAAATCATACCGGCTGCTCCTTGACGTGTATGAAGTAAAGCATTTCAAAGCCTGCGCCACATCCGCCATGCGGGATGCCACAAACGGACCCGCCATCATCAAACAGGTAAAGGCAGAAACCGGTCTCGACATCGAGATCATCAGCGGGGACCAGGAAGCCTCCCTTATTTACGAAAATCATGTGGCGGAAAATATGGCCAACGATGAATCCTATCTCTATATTGATGTGGGGGGCGGCAGCACGGAGCTTACTTTCTTCAGCGATGGTAAACTGATCTTCAAAAAATCATTCAATATCGGTACAATCCGGATGCTGAAAAACCAGGTGACCGAATCCACCTGGGATGAACTCAAGGAATATATCCGGACAAAAACAAAAGGGTATCACCATGTCACGGCGATCGGAACCGGTGGCAATATCAATAAAGTCTTCTCCCTGTCAAAAAAGAAAGACGGGAAGCCCCTTCACCTGGACCTGCTCCGGGATTACTACAAAGAATTCAGCAACCTGACCCTCTTCCAGCGGATCAGCCTGCATAAGCTCCGGGAAGACCGGGCCGATGTGATAGTGCCGGCATTATTGATTTATATAAATATCATGCGATGGGCTGATGCAGAAGAAATCTATGTTCCTAAAATCGGGCTGGCAGACGGGTTGATTCAAAACCTGTACGAAGAAATCAGGCTTCGTGAAATAGAAGTATAATCTTTATTCAATTTAATTTACCCGTATGTCATCCGTGAAAAAAGAAGTAAAGCGTGTTACCACGCATACGCTGCAGAAGATGAAGGCCGCTGGTGAGAAAATTTCCATGCTGACCGCCTACGATTATTCGTTTGCCCGTATTATAGATGGCGCAGGGATTGATGTCATTCTGGTAGGCGATTCGGCATCCAACGTAATGGCCGGACATGAAACCACCCTGCCGGTAACCCTTGACCAGATGATTTATCATGCGTCTTCGGTGATCCGTGGTATTGAAAGATGTTTTGTCGTGGTAGACCTCCCGTTCGGTTCTTACCAGTCCAATTCTGAAATCGCGCTTGCCTCAGCAATCCGGATCATGAAAGAAACCGGTGCACATGCAGTCAAACTGGAAGGCGGAGCTGAAGTCACCGATTCGATAAAAAAAATAGTATCCGCCGGGATACCCGTAATGGGACATCTCGGGCTGATGCCGCAATCCATTTATAAATTCGGTACTTACGAAGTACGGGCCAGAGAAGAAAAGGAAGCCGGCATACTCAGTCAGGATGCCCAGGCACTGCAGGAAGCCGGCTGTTTTGCCCTCGTATTGGAAAAAATACCGGCGGAACTGGCAGCAACCGTTTCAGCAGGTCTGACCATACCCACCATTGGTATTGGTGCGGGTAACGGCTGTGACGGCCAGGTATTGGTTATGCACGATATGCTGGGAATCAACACGGAATTCAAACCCCGGTTTCTCCGGCAGTACCTGAATATAGCCGAACAGGCAACCAGTGCCGTACAGCAATATATCCGCGATGTGAAATCCGGAGATTTCCCCAATAAACAGGAACAATACTGACGAATTGTAGTGCGTTTGTCAAACGTCATTTTTTTCACCGGACAGATAACCGGTCGGCTTAATTTTGCGCAAAACCAACCAATGAGCACCCTCCGTACCGGATTATTCAGCTTTTTCCTTCTTATCACAGGTCTTGCCTCAGCCCAGGACTCCACCCTCCTGCTTAGTAATGTAGTTGTAACCGCCACTCAGTCGGCTCAGCAACAGAAAGAAAGCGGCCGGAATATCGTGTCCATTAACGGAGCTGCTTTTAACGCGTTGCCGGTTCAGTCAGTGGATGACCTGTTACGTTACCTGCCAGGTATTGAAGTACAGCAACGTGGTCCGCAGGGAGCACAGGCCGATATCACTATCCGGGGCGGGACTTTTCAACAGGTACTCGTGATTATTGATGGCATGAAACTGAATGATCCGCTGACCGGACATTTTAATCTGTATATCCCCATACACCCTGCCGATATTGAACGGGTGGAAATCCTAAAAGGTGCAGCTGCTGCCGTCTGGGGTTCAGAAGCAGTAGGTGGTGTTGTGAATATTATCAGCAAAACATTTGCAGGGAAAAAATACAGTAATGAATTCCGGGGAAGATTGGTGGCCGGAGAATACGGTCTCCTCAATACAGATTTATACGGACGCCTGACTAAAAGCCAAAACAGTATCAGCGGTGGGCTATTCAGTAATAACAGCAACGGCCAGGTCCTTCGCGGTACAAAAGGATTTTTTAACCTGCATACGGCCAATCTTTCTTTTACACGTCAACTGGCTGCAAACTGGCGGCTCAGTATCCGTACGGCAGCCGATTTCAGAAAATTCAATGCGCAGAATTTTTATACCAGTTTTACGAGCGACACGGCCAATGAAAAAGTAAACAGTGCCTGGATACAGGCCGCGTTGCAAAAAAAATACCTGAAAGGTCAGCTGCAAATAGATGCTGTCTATAAAAAACTGCGGGATCAGTACTGGTTTCGTCCGGCGGCAGTACCCAATGATAACCGGGCAGGATTTTATGTCAGCCAGGTTTATTTTACCGGACAAATCGATGCCCAAAACGGGTTTACGGTCGGTGCACAAAATTCACTGAAGTTTATAAAATCCAATGACCGGGGTGAACATTCATTATGGCATGGGGCCGTATATGGCATTCTCCGCCATCACCCGGGTAAAATATGGTATATCAACGAAAGCCTGCGGCTCGATTGGGATGAAAGTTATGGATGGGTACTCGTGCCACAACTGAATATGGCACTGAACCTGGATAAATTTACCGTACGCGGATCAGCCGGGAAATCTTTCCGGGACGCGGATTTTACAGAACGGTTTAATAATTATAATAAAAGCTTAGTGACCAGCGGACGTATCGGTAATCCGGGATTAAAAGCAGAAAAAGCCTGGAATGTGGAAATGGGGCTTGATTATAATTTTTCATCCCGTTTCCGGATCAGCACAGGTGTTTTTTACAGGGATCACCAGGACCTGATTGACTGGGCGAATACGGCCTATGCCGATATGCCAAGGAAAGATAACCTGGTTCCTTCGGGGAGCTATGCATTGGCGAAAAATGTGGAATACATTCATACCAGCGGCCTGGAACTCGATATTATGTATAATGAAAAAACAGGCCCGCACAGTCAGCTGTTGGCCATGATGGGGCTTACCTGGCTGAAATCGGTCAATGATGACCCTGTACCATCTTTATATATCTCTTCCCATGCCCGGTTTTTGCTGAATTATTCCATTGCATGGACCATAAAACGATTCGGCTTCTCTATGACCGGTTTGTATAAAGAACGGGCGGAACAGTTATCCACCCCGTTAAATGCAAAACTCTCCCCCTCCTTTTTCCTGATGAATTTAAAAGCCGGCTGGCAGTTTATCCCGGTAAAAGCCCGTATTTTTTTGCAGGCTGATAATTTATTCAATAGCGCTTACAGTGATTTACTTGGCGCACAAATGCCCGGCCGATGGTTATCAGGCGGAATTGAAATAGCTTTGTGATTCTTAAAACATGCATATGGAATTTTTGAAAGCCTTACAGATCGGAACAACGAACCCTGGTGTAAGTACCGGTACCCAATGGATCAGTTCCGCAGGCGAAACGATTGATTCGTACTCTCCGGTTGATGGAAAAAAAATTGCATCGGTGACAGCTGCCGATAAAGATGGTTATGAAACCGTAATAAAACAGGCGGAAGAAGCATTCAAAGTTTGGCGGCTGGTACCGGCCCCTAAAAGAGGGGAAATTGTGCGTCAGATTGGCGATGCCATTCGTGAACATAAAGAACCATTGGGAAAACTGGTTTCGTATGAAATGGGCAAGAGTCTGCAGGAAGGATACGGGGAAGTACAGGAAATGATCGATATCTGCGATTTTGCCGTTGGTCTCTCCAGGCAATTACATGGGTTAACCATGCACAGTGAAAGGCCAGCGCACCGGATGTATGAGCAATACCATCCGTTGGGGATTGTCGGTATTATTTCCGCCTTTAATTTTCCGGTAGCCGTTTGGAGCTGGAACACCATGCTGGCCTGGGTATGCGGGGATGTATGCGTATGGAAACCTTCTGAAAAAGTTCCGCTTTGTGCCCTTGCCTGTCAGCATATTGTGGCTGATGTTTTCAGGAAGAATAATATCCCGGAAGGCGTTTCCGGACTTATAGTTGGCGGTCGTGAAATCGGGGAATGGATGGCGGCAGATACCCGTGTACCGCTGATCTCTGCCACGGGATCCACCCGGATGGGTAAAGCGGTTGGCACAACGGTAGCTGCCAGATTAGGCCGATCCTTACTGGAACTGGGCGGCAACAATGCCATTATTATTTCTAAAGAAGCGGATCTTGATATTGCCATTCTGGGTGCTTTATTCGGAGCGGTGGGTACTGCCGGTCAGCGATGTACCACTACCCGCCGGCTGATTATCCAGGAGGACGTTTATGAAACGGTCAAAAACAAACTGGTGGCCGCTTACGGCCAGCTGAAAATCGGAGATCCGCTTGACCAGCAAAACCATGTTGGACCATTAATTGATAAAGACGCAGTACGAATGTACCTGGCCTCGATAGAGGCTTGTAAAAAAGAGGGCGGTCATTTTGTGGTGGAAGGCGCAGTACTTGAAGGGCCCGGTTATGAAAGCGGCTGCTATGTGAAACCTTGTATTGCAGAAGCTGAACCCGGCTACCAGATAGTTCAACACGAAACTTTTGCCCCGATCCTTTACCTATTGAAATACAAAACCATTGAAGAGGCCATTGCAATACAGAATGAAGTGCCCCAGGGACTCTCCTCTTCCATCATGACCCTGAACATGCGGGAGGCAGAGCAATTCCTTTCACAGTCGGGCAGCGACTGCGGAATTGCCAATGTCAATATCGGCACCAGCGGGGCTGAAATCGGCGGGGCATTTGGCGGCGAAAAGGAAACCGGAGGTGGACGGGAAAGTGGCAGTGATGCGTGGAAAGCCTATATGCGGCGGCAAACAAACACAATCAATTACAGTACATCCCTGCCCCTGGCACAAGGGATCCGGTTTGACTTGTAGCAAGATCTCCACAGCTGTTGAAAACATTGAAAACCGGCATATTATGATATACCGGTTTTTTTGTAGACTTTTGTATTCAAACCCAATTATGCGACAATCAACGCCTATGAGAAAGATTACAGCATTCCTCTTTATCCTGCTTGGTTGCGGGCTTATTTCTGCCGCCCAGGTAAGAGTAGCTATTGTAGCTGGCGGACACCAGGCCACCGTAACAGAGGAAAACAATCTGCCCAACTGGAATGATATTAAGAATAACTATACCGGCCGGATCGGTTTCCATACCGGATTTTTGGCTGATATAGCGTTCTCCCCCAAATCAAAACTCTTTTTTCAGCCGGGCGTCATCTATTACAATAAGGGTCGTAAATATGCCCAGACTTTTGACCCACCGGTGGGAACAATGATCCGTCAGGAAAATACACAGTATATCAATTATATTGATATACCCCTGAACCTGGTGTTGAAATTTGGTAAAAAAACCAAATTCGTGATTGGTGGCGGCCCCTATGGATCCTTTTTTTATAATGGAAAGGAAACCTCCCGTACTGAACAGAATACTGGCGTGGTGGACTCGGAAGAGAATAATGATCTGTCAGTAGGGAACCAGCAGGGACAGTACCGGACTTATAATTATGGGGTAAACGGACTGATGGGTGTTGAATTCAAGGGCTTCTTTATTACAGCCAATTACAGCAAAGGGTTAAATGATTTTTATGAGTCCCCATCTTACACCGGCACCTTCCGCTACCAGACCATTGGTGGTACTATCGGTGTCTTTCTGGGTAAGACAGAAAAAATTGAAAAGAAAGTAAAAGACAAGGATAAGGACGGTATTGAAGACGATAAGGATAGTTGTCCGGATGAAGCCGGAACAGCAGCTACCAACGGCTGTCCGGATAAAGACGCTGATGGCATTGC
>CAZLRY010000127.1:1970-8726 GCA_964561675.1 uncultured Chitinophaga sp. | reverse complement strand
AGCGCCCCGGAAAAGATACCCCGCCGGGTTCGTTCATATTGTTCAATCAGCTGCATTACTCTCTTTTTAGGTGCTCCGGTCATGGACCCCATCGGGAAACTGGCTTTCAGGATCTGACTGATCGTTGTCTGCTCATCCAGTTCACCACTAACAGTTGAAATCAGCTGATGCACCTGCGGAAAAGAATAAACGCCATACAATTCATCCACTTTCACGGACCCCTCTTTACAAACCCGGGAAAGATCGTTTCGTACAAGGTCCACCACCATTACATTCTCAGCCCGATCCTTGGCGCTTTTAAAGAGCGCTTCCTTGTTGAGCTCATCTTCCTCCGGATTGCTGAGATTGCGGCCGGCTGTGCCTTTAATTGGCTGTGAGAGCAACTGAGTGCCTGTCTTCTTCAGAAACCTTTCCGGACTCGCACAGATCAGCCAGCGATCTTCTGCCCGGTAAAAGGCGGAAAATGGATTGGGCGAAACGGCACTAAGTGACTGATAGACGGTCAGGGGATCAATGCCCGCCTTTTCGGCAAAGAATTCCTGGCAAAAATTAATTTCATAGCAATCACCGCGGGAGATATGTCGCTGGAGATCCAGGATGACATCGAGGTATTCCTGGCGGGTGAACCCCTGCTGAATAGTTAAGGTTGTTTTTCCCCTGACAGGTTTCTGAATGTTTGTGATCAGTATAGACTGATAAACAGTATCCGGATCACCGGCCTCAATCGTTATTTCTTTCTCATTCAGCCGAATCAGTATTTCGGGTTCAAAGAAGAACAGGTCAGGAAAACCGATCCGGTCATTATGAGCGGAGCGGAGTGATTCTGTTTCGTTTTTCAGATCATACCCGAGATGACCGAACAGCCAGCCTTTTTTTTCCTGCTGAAAGGCATGAAGTGCGTCCAGTGCCTGGCCGGCAGGGCGTGAAAGTACCCGGCGGGCACCGGCAGCCACCAGGCATTCCTCGGCATGCGGGGGTACCTGATACTGGTGATTATCGAGCAAACAAAAAGTGCTGAAGGGTTGAACCCAGTTCAGCACTTTTTGTTTTATCTGTCCGAAATCACTTACAGGATATGTATGGCTGTAAATGTGATAACTGTTCAATGGATTGATGCGTAATTAAGCTGATTAGTAATCATCGTCATCGTCGTCATCGTAATCCTTGTCGTCAAAAAGGTCTTTAAATTCGTCATCTTCAAATTTGAAATCATCCTCCTCTGCTTTCTTACCAGGGGCAGCAGGAGCCGCTTTCTTTCCTTTGGATTTGGGAATATCGAATTCGTCGAAATCAGGATCCCATTCTTCCTCCTCTTCTTCGGGTTTATCCCAATCGTCTGTTTCTTCAACATCATCCTCCTCATCATCGTCGTCCTCTTTTCCTTTTTTAGGGGCAGCTTTACCCCCTTTTTTGGCAGGCTTCGCATCTTCCTCATCATCAAAGTCATCATCATCCTCTTCCGCATCCTCTTTCTTGCTGGGTTTGGGCGCGGCCTTTTTGGCGGCTTCGATAGAAGAAGCTGCTCCATCTTTTGCAGTAATCTTTTTTTCCTTTGCTGGTTTTATAGCCATAGTTGAACAGGATTAATATTGTAAAATTTCAGCGAAGTTTTTAATTAGCCAAATTTTTAAAATTTTTTTTTCAAAAAAAACAGACGTAAGTACAGGCGGGTTTTATGCTGATTTTTCCTTATTTAACCCTGATTATCTGTTCCCGGCCCGGTCCATTAGAAATATAATGTATATCCACGCCCAGGTACTGATTGATAAAGTCGACGTAGGTTTTCATGGTTACGGGTATTTCATCGGCGGTTGTAGCCTTACTGCTGGGGGTATCCCAACCGGCAAATTTCTGGTAAACCGGCACAGGTTTCTGACGATCCATCTGGAAAGGTACTTCTTTGGTTACGTTTCCGTTGATTTCATATGCCGTACAAACATCCAGTTCCTTAAAAGCGTCGAGTACATCGGCCTTGGTCATTACGATCTTCGTAACTCCATTGATCATGCAGGCAAAATTCAGGGCAACCAGATCGATCCAGCCACAACGACGCGGACGTCCGGTCGTTGCACCGAATTCATTTCCGATACGGCGGAGTTCCTCACCGGTCTCATTCTCCAGTTCGGTAGGAAAAGGACCTCCCCCTACCCGCGTACAATAGGCTTTTGTCACCCCGATCACATCCCGAATGTATTGCGGCGCAACACCCAATCCGTTGCAGACACCTGCAGAAATGGTATTGGAAGAGGTGACGTAGGGAAATGTTCCGAAATCGATATCCAGCATACTACCCTGAGCGCCTTCCGCCAGGATACGCTTTCCTGCTTTCAGTTGCTCGTTGATAAAATATTCGCCATTGACAATATTCAGCTGTTTCAGGAACTCCAGTGCTTCAAAAAATTCCTCTTCCCAGGCAGTGATATCTTCCTGGAAATTATAATTATCCAGCAGACGCTGGTGTTTCATCCGGAGTTTAATATACTGGGTGGTGAAATTCTTATCCAGTAGATCACCTACTCTCAGCCCGTTCCGCCCGGTTTTATCCATATAAGTCGGGCCTATCCCTTTCAGTGTAGAACCGATTTTCTGGTTGCCTTTTGATAATTCAGCGGCCTTATCCAATGCCCGGTGGGTAGGCAAAATAAGGTGGGTACGCTTTGAAATGAACAGGTTTTTCTTCAGGTCAATTCCGAACGAGGCCACCGTGTCACATTCTTTTTTAAGGGTTACCGGATCCAGCACTACCCCATTCCCGATCAGGTTCACAATTCCCGGATGAAACACGCCGGATGGAATCTGATGCAGTACCACTTTTTTGTCCTGCACATACAATGTATGCCCTGCATTGGGGCCACCCTGAAACCGGGCTACCATATCATAATCCTTCGCGAAAAAATCCACGATCTTACCCTTTCCTTCATCGCCCCACTGGAGGCCAAGTAATACATCAACCATGATTCAATTTCAGTTTTATTTCCGCCACTTGACAGATACCGGGCAATCACCCGGGCGCCGCAAAAATACGGGTTCAAGAAAAAGCCACCGAATTAAATACGGTGGCTGCTGAATATTTTATTCCCATCCGGAAGAAACTTATCAACCAGTGAAATTCTTTAGCGGATCAGGGCCACCGTTCCTTTCTTGGTGACCAGCCGGTTATCACGGGTCAACCCTTCAATCATCCAGACATACACGCCGTTGCCCTGTACCACCCCGCCAAACCGGCCATCCCAGCCATCATTCAGTTTAGTGGTTGAAAATAAAAGCTGCCCCCAGCGGTTAAATACCCTGAAATAGTTATAACTCTTCATCCCGACCGGGAAGGGGGTGAAATTGTCATTTTTCCCGTCTCCGTTTGGTGAAAATCCGGTCGGCACATAAATATCCGGCCCTTTATATACCCTGACCGTGATATAGCCTTCACCCCGACATCCCGCGATCGTGGAAGCGATCACCTGGTATTGTACATCCTGACCAATAGCACCCACCGTAACAACCGGATTAGGAATATTGAGGTTCCCCTGTCCAACTGTACTGTTGGGGTTGCTCAGCCCGATGGTCGGATTCCAGGAATAGTTAATCACATCACTGTCAGAAGGTACTGCCAGTAACTGGAACTGATCGCCGGGATAACCGATCGTGTCAAACGGAAAGGTCTTCATTTTGATCGGCGGCGTGACATCGATCCGCATTTCGTCCGTTACCAATGATGCACATCCGTTCAGATCCGAACTGATTGACACCGTATAAATAATATCTTTTGAAGGTGTGGACAGCGGGTTGGCGGTATTGGGATTATCCAGATAAGTGGAAGGCGTCCATACATACTGTGTTCCCCCTGTTGCCTGCAACTGGTAATTCTGTCCATAACAGATAAATCCGTCCACACCAGCATTTGGGATGGGAGCTTTGTTCACATTCACGATCACTGTATCGTCATGCGTACATCGACCTAATGTGGCCGTAACAATATATTCAGTGGTCACTACAGGATTCGCCACCGGGTTAAAGATGGTTGTGCTGCTGAGTCCGGTAGCCGGGCTCCACACATACTGGGTGGCATTGGAGGTCAGTTCCAGTTGTACTGATTTACTCTCGCAGATCGTGGGATCCGTCTGAGGAATCCAGGTCATGTCATCGGTCAGACCAACCACAGCCGGAAAGCTGGTTGTACAACCCAAATTGTCTCTGACCGTAACGGTATAGTTGCCCGGTGCTACATTAAACTGATTGGATGATTGAAAGCTTGTTCCGTCAATTGAATAAGTATAGCCGGTATTTCCCCCTGCTGCGGTAATCAGTATTATTCCATCCAGGCCTCCGTTACAGGTAGCATTGGTATTTACCGATGTGGCCGTCAGCGCGGCGGGTTCGGTTACCGTCACCGGCTGGGTGCTGATACAACCATTCATGTCACGAATCTGTACAGTATAAATACCGGCCGGTACATTGAATACATTGCTACCCTGCCAGTTTAGTCCGTTGATCGAATATTCATAAGGCGAAACGCCACCGGTTGCAGAAGCAGTGATGGTACCGGTACTTTGCCCGTTACAAACCACCGGTATGGCTCCGGCTGTACTTGACAGAACGGCGGGTTCTGCTACTGTAATACTGAGGGTACCACTGCAACCATCTCTTTCCCTGAAAAAAACAGTATATGTACCGGCAGGAAGTCCATTGAAAACATTGCTGGTCTGCCAGGTAATCCCATCGAGCGAGTATTCATACGGTGCATTGCCTGCAGCTGGCTGCGCTACTGTGATGGAGCCGGTTGAGCCGCCATTACATAATGCATCCGTCTTGGTGGCGGTAGTGGCAATTGGTGGTCCGGCTGCAATTGTAAAAGGCAGTAATGGGGTGAAACAACCGAATGCATCCTGTACGGTAACCGAATGATTCCCTGAAGTAAGATTCGTGAAATTATATGGGCCGGGTGCCGTGAAAGGAGTTCCCCCATCAAGTACATAGGTAAACGGCCCGTTCGTTGTGGAGGGGGTCACCAGTGCTGATCCGTTACCGGCTCCGTTACAGGAAGTGGCAGCAGTGGCAATGGCCGCCTGCATCTGATTCAGGTTGACTGTAACCGTATCCATTGAAACCAGCTGACCGCCAGATCCGTCACACACAGAATAGGTGGTTCTGACGACAAACTGTGTTGAACCTGTATTTACACAAACGTTGGGGAAACTGAGATCAAGTAAACCGGCAACAGTAGTGGAAGAATCCGCGGTGGAAACCAGTGTGCCACCCATGGTAAACATTTCCGAGCGTACAAAACGGGAAGCCCCGCCTGAAGGAATGAATTTGTACCCGGAATTATTCTCTGTCCAGACAGCATTATTCTTACCCACACCAGCGATAGCCTGATCCTGATTCCAGTTTTGAATACCCAGTATCCCTCTCCCGGCATTGGTACTGGAATTACATGATTTCTGTTGAAAAAACATCTCCACAATCCCGGTTGATTCGTGAATAACAATCTGGAAAGTATTAGCAGGTGTGGGACAGGTGGCAGTAGTGCGGCCAAAAACACCAATATGGTAAAAACTGACCACAAATTTTCTGCATGGTGCAGTTCCTATGACCTCCCATTGAATTTTACGGTCTGCAGTACTTGCGCCAATCCGGGGGTCCAGATCTGAATAAGCCGCCATAATGGAGGCTCTCGGATAATAGGTGGAGGCAGAGGAACACTGGGAGCCTCCTGCATAAGGTATGGTTTGCGTAATCGGCCATGAATTCGCACAACTGGCATTCGCCGGATCAAATGTGATCAGTCCGTTTGATCCTACCACGGTTTGATTATAGTTGGCCCCATAAAAACAGAAGGTAAACGGTAGATTGATCAGATAACTGTATTCGTCATCTGCATATAAAGCAACGTCTTCTGCACCTGTTGTTGTAACATATGGATACGGTGCATATGGCGTTGAAACAAGTGTATAATCTGATGAAGACTTAATGTGTGGAATCTGAACGTTCACTGGTGCACACAACTGCGTGCAACTTCTGTTAATCACAGTACCGTTTAAATTAGTGGGGATACAGTTTTGCCCACTCAGGTTATTTCCAATAAAGAAAAAAAAGCCCGCCAGGGCAAAAAATTTTTGCAGTTTAAGTCTCATTATTAACAGCAGTTGTGGTATGGGATTGGTCGTCTGGTAACGAGGCATCAAGATAAGAAAAAAAGCGGTTCAGACAGATTCGCCAACAGCTAGTTTATCAACAAATCCCGTCAGGGAAAACAGGATTTGTGCCCGATCAATGATTATCAATACTTCAGGTGGGAATATCTTCCATATCGTACCGCTCCACCGACTCGATTCCAGGCAATTTTAATAGACTCTGAACCAATACATCCAGCTCTTCTTTGTCATGGACATAGAGTCGTATATTTCCTTTAAACAAACCTTCGTTTGCTTCAATCGTCAAAGCGGCGATATTAATCTTGAGCTCACCGGATATCAGGTTGGTGATTTTATTTACCACTCCCACATCATCCATGCCGATGATCTTGATACCGGTGAGGAAGGAGATTTCTTTGTTTTTCGCCCATTTGGTCTTCACCACCCGGTGACCGTAATTGGCCAATAGTTTGGCGGCATTGGGACAGTTGGTGCGGTGGATCGTAAGCCCTTTGCCGGTGGTTACAAATCCAAATACATCATCGCCGGGAATGGGTTTACAGCAATTCGCCAGGTTGTACACGATCCGGTCACTGCTCTCCCCGAAAATCACCAGTTCCGCATCTTT
>CAZLRY010000127.1:0-1870 GCA_964561675.1 uncultured Chitinophaga sp. | reverse complement strand
GCTACTTTTCGCTTCTCTTCTTTTAAGGCATCCCGTATCCGGCCCTTGGCCTTGGACGTAACCACAAAGCTCAGCCAGTCTTCAGACGCTTTCTGTTTATTACTGGTGATGATCTCCACCTGGTCGCCACTATGCAGTTTATGGCTGATGGGCACCAGTTTGTGATTCACTTTGGCGCCAATGGTTTTTACTCCGATGGCACTATGGATGGCAAAAGCAAAATCCAGCGCTGTGGATCCGACGGGCAGCATTTTTACATCGCCCTTGGGCGTATAGACATAAATTTCTTCTGCCAGGAAACTGGTTTTAAAATCCTGCAGGAAATCGATCGTATCTGCTTCCTGATTGGTGATCACTTCCCGGATCTGCTGGAACCATTTGTCAAACCGGCTTTCGTCGGTGGTTCCTTCTTTGTATTTCCAGTGAGCGGCCAGTCCTTTTTCCGCGATCTCATTCATCCGGCGGGTACGGATCTGTACTTCCACCCATTTCCCCTGCGGGCCCATTACCGTAGTATGAAGAGCCTCATACCCATTGGCTTTGGGATTACTGAGCCAGTCGCGCAACCGTTCAGGAGACGGATTGTACTCATCTGTGATCATGGAATAAACTTTCCAGCAATCTTCTTTCTCTTTCTCCGTGGGCGAATCCAGAATGGCCCGGATGGCGAACAAATCGTACACTTCTTCAAACTCCACCCCTTTCTTTTTCATCTTGTTCCAGATGGAATGGATGCTCTTGGGCCGGCCATAAATTTCTGCCGGCAGGTTGGCTTTCTCCAGTTTTTCCCGGATAGGCTTTATAAACTCGTTTATGTATTTCGTACGTTCTTTACGGGTCTCGGCCAGTTTGCGGGCTATTTCTTTATACGTTTCCGGTTCCATGTACTTCATGGCCAGATCTTCCATCTCGGTCTTGATGGTATACAATCCCATCCGGTGGGCCAGTGGCGCGTAGATATAAACCGTCTCTGAGGAAATCTTCAGCTGCTTCTCCCTTTTCATACTGTCCAGGGTCCGCATATTGTGCAGCCGGTCGGAGAGCTTAATCAGGATCACCCGGGGATCGTCCGTGAGGGTTAGTAGTATTTTTTTGAAA
The DNA here is from genome assembly GCA_964561675.1 of uncultured Chitinophaga sp. Lineage (GTDB taxonomy): Bacteria > Bacteroidota > Bacteroidia > Chitinophagales > Chitinophagaceae > JJ008. Next base: position 772 of record CAZLRY010000127.1, on the reverse strand, counting down.
TTTTCGGCCTGTTGTGAAGCATTTACATCAATCACATTGGCGATCTTGGTCAGTCCGTCCACGATACGGGTGATTTCTTCCCCGAATTCGCGTTTGATATCATCCAATGTGATATCGGTATCTTCAACCGTGTCGTGCAGGAGAGAACAGATGGTGGAACGAACCCCGAGCCCGATCTCTTCGGCGCAGATTTTGGCCACGGCAAGCGGGTGAAGGATGTAAGGTTCGCCGCTTTTTCGACGCATGGTTTTATGCGCATCGGCCGCCATTTCAAAAGCGGTACGCACCAGTTTTTTATCGCCTGGCTTCAGCTTGCTCTTTATGACTTTCAGCAGGGAACGGTATTCCCGGAGGATGAGTTTCTTCTCTTCCTCCTCATTCAGGTTATATTTCGGGAGCTGTGCAACGGTTTCCATCGGTCTACGAATTTAGTGAAAAAAGCGGTCATTTCCATGGGCTTAGGTAAAGCTGAGGGAGGTTGGGGTTGGAGGTTCGAGGTTCGAGGTTGGAGGTTGGAGGTTTGAGGTTTGAGGTTTGAGGTTGGAGGTTGGGGGTTCGAGGTTGGAGGTTGGGGGTTCGAGGTTGGAGGTTGGGGGTTGGGGGTTGGAGGTTCGAGGTTCGAGGTTGAGCAAGCGACCGGAATGACGAGGTCAGGTAAACTATGAAAGGGAAAATTGATAAAAATCAGCGTGTATACTTAAGCAGAATTTAATAACTTTAGTAAAGACCTTATTCCAGCAATTGACCGACTCCAGCTACAGCTACCCGTTAT
>CAZLRY010000126.1:2191-8735 GCA_964561675.1 uncultured Chitinophaga sp. | reverse complement strand
CGCCCAGTCCATGGGTGGAAGCCACAAAACTATCCACCGGTATATCGGCCTGCAGCGAGCCTGAAGTACCGAGTCGTACAATATTCAGGGTTTTCAGTTCTTTTTTGATCTCCCGGCTGACAAAATCAATATTAACCAGGGCATCCAGTTCATTTAGCACGATATCGATATTATCCGGTCCAATACCGGAAGAAAGGACGGTAATCCGTTTTTTACCCACCAGTCCTGTATGGCTGATAAATTCCCGGTGCTGGCGTTTTACCTCCACCCGGTCAAAATACTTGCTCACTTCGGCCACCCGGTCCGGGTCGCCCACGGTCACCACGGTATCGCCCAGCTCTTCGGGCCGGAGATCCAGGTGGTAAACGGCGCCACGATCGTTGATGATCAGCTCGGATTCAGCAATTCTGCTCATATAACTGGTTTAATATGACGGAAATAAATCTATTTCAAAAATATGCTTATTTTCGCACCGGTTTTAAAAAAGGGTCCTGTGTCCGCCGCGGCGGATAGGCAGAGCCCGAAACAAAAAGGTCCTGTGGCCGAGTGGCTAGGCAGAGCTCTGCAAAAGCTCCTACAGCGGTTCGAATCCGCTCGGGACCTCGGAAAAGGGAACAATCGAAAGGTTGTTCCCTTTTTTATTTCCAAAAAGTAGTTGGTCAGTCGGGCAGAGTCCTGCAAAAGCTCCTACAGCGGTTCGAACCTGCCTGCCGGCAGGCAGGTCCGCTCGGGACCTCGGAAAAGGGAACAATCGAAAGGTTGTTCCCTTTTTAATTTCTCGAAAATCTTAGTACCCCGCTTGCTGTCAGACTATGCAGTTGAAAAGTAAAGGGAGTTGAACCACCTGAGTTTCCAACGCTTCCCAGCTTTAATTTGTAAATTTTCCGGGATTTAATTATTCTGGAAGATTGACAATCAGATTATTAAGAGCATAGTTCTTGTTTAATCATATTTTATACTCGTTCCATTTTTGGGGACAGGAAATGGTCTATTCCGGAAAATATACCGTAAAGACGTGGGTGTTTGTTCAGGCTGAAACTGTTTTTTTGCTTAAACAGTACTTACCTGTAAAGGAGCTAAAATTATGGAATACAGTTTTGCCAGTGAAAATTTTGCTCCTGTACATCCGGTTATCATGGAAGCCCTGGTTGCAGCTAATCAGTATCATGACTATTCTTATGGAGCTGACCAGATTAGCGAAAGGTCGAAAGCTATTTTAAGGGAGCAATTTGGGCAACGCATCGATGTTTATTTTACCTACAATGGAACCGGGGCAAATAATTTTGGGTTATCTGTTTTGACCCAACCTTGTTCAGCTGTGCTTTGTGCGGATGTTTCACATTTGTATGTGGATGAATCAACAGCTCCTGAAACATTTACTGGTTGCCGTTTATATCCTGTCCTGACCAAACACGGGAAAATAATGTTGGAGGAACTGGAAAGAACGGCAAGACAGTTTCATTCCATCCATAACCCGATACCGGCAGTAGTGACCATCACCCAGCCAACTGAATTCGGGACCATTTATACGGTGGAAGAGATCAGGGAAATTGCCCGGTTTTGCAGAAAAAACGAGATGTATTTACACATGGACGGAGCGCGGTATTTTAATGCAGCCGCTGCGCTGCATGTGCCGCTTGGATATTTTACATATAATACGGGAGTGGATGTACTCACCTTAGGGGGTACCAAGAATGGAATGATGTTTGGCGAAGCGGTAGTGTTTTTCAGTACAAAAGGCAAAGAATGGAGAAAGTACCAGTTAAAAAGAGCCATGCAGATGTCTTCGAAGACGAGATATATCGCTGCTCAGTTTGAAGCAATGATATCGAATGAATTGTGGAGGGAAATAGCCGGCCATGCCAATTCAATGGCCCTTATTTTCGAGTCTGAAATCAGGAATAAGAGTAATTTAGTTGTTACCCACCCGGTTGAGACCAATGCCGTTTTTTTGAATATGGACGAAGAGATGTACCAACGTTTAAATGCAGTGGTGCCATTTTACAAGTGGGGGCATCAAACGGGAGAAGTAAGGTTTATGTTTTCTCATGACATAAATGAGCGGGAAATACATCAGTTTATTTACAAAATGAACCAATAAGTCAGCAATGAAATATTTATTTATACTACTCATCATTGCATCAGGGTTTAAGTCTTCCGCACAGGAACTGACCCGCGAACAGTACAAAGCTGATGTTGATTTTTTCTGGAATACATTAAAATCGGACTATTGTTATTGGGATAAAAAAAATACCGACTGGGAAGCCGCAAAGCTGATTTACCTCGGGCAAGCTGATACGGTCAGCAGCCGTTCATCACTTATCAGTCTGCTGGAGAGAATGTTTAATGAGATCTATGACGCCCATGCTTCTTTAAATACTAACACCCCGGTATCGCAAAGACTGGTGCCTTCTGGTGCGGATATATGGGCAGTGTATATAAATGGTAAACCGGTAATCACTGATATAAGGCCGGGTTTTGGTGCCGACAAAGCCGGAATGCAGAATGGAATGGAAATAATTGCAGTAAATGACATCCCGGTTGACATAGCTGTTAAGCAATTTTTGCCGAAATCGCTAAAAGTTAAAGACAAGGAAGCAGATGAGTATGCACTCCGGTCCTTGCTTGCCGGAAACCACATGGTTTCCAGGAAGATTACAGTTTTTGACGGCCAGCGGGTAAAAGATTTTTTTCCGGATACACCGGTGAATATGCTTGAGCATTTTTCATACAATGGCCTTCTTGAATTCAAAAAGCTGGACAATAATATCGGTTATATACGAATTAATAACCGGTTATGGGATAACAACCTGATAAAAGATTTCGATCTTGCGGTGGATAGTCTGCTTCAGACAAAGTCAATGATCCTTGATATGCGTGAAACTCCTGGTGGCGGGAACACAACCGTGGCACGGGCCATGATAAGCCGGTTTATTTCAACGAAAGGATTTTACCAGCACCATGAATTAACGGCGGAGGAACGTGAAACAGGCGTGAAAAGAAGCTGGAAAGAGTTGGTTTATCCCCGTGGTAAAATGTACCGGCATCCCTTGTATATTCTCGTAAATCATTGGACTGGTAGTGTGGGTGAAGGGATTGTAATCGGATTCGACGCGTTCAAAAGAGCAATTATTGTCGGTGATCGGATGGCTGGTCTGAATGGGGCAAATTATTCGTATCACTTACCTAATTCTGGTATAGGGTTCAGTTTTCCAGTTGAACAATTATTTCATATTAATGGGCTTCCAAGAGAACAGTTCCGGCCTTCGTTGATGGTTGAGTATAAGCGGGGTGCCAAGAATCGGGATATGGTTCTGGAAACGGCCTTAAAACTGGCTAATAAAAGGTAAAATTTGCAGTTCGGTGTTTGCAGTTTTCTCTCAGGGGGGGGCGCTGTATTGTAAAATAGTACTGCTGTTTTGTTATTAGGGGTGGATTGGTTCCGGTATTCATTCATGCATAAACACGTTGATTTTGAAAGTCATCCTTTTTTTTCTTCTTTTTCTCTCATCAAATGTCCTTGCACAGGAGAATACAATAACCGCAGGATACAAAGAGCGAAAGCTAAAGGCGTTACTTCAGCTGGGAAAGAACACCAGACCCGATACAGCGAGAGTAAATGCACTGCTTGGTGTATTGGGATCAGCATTTATTGGCAGGCAACGGGCAGAAATGAGCGCGTATTTTGAGGAGGCTGTATACCTGAGTCATAAGCTGGATTATCCGGAGGGTTTAATGGCCTGTTACAAGTGGAAAGGAGTGGATTTCTGGGGGGTGAAAAAATACGAAATGGCTCATCAGTACTTTGACTCTGCAATCGCATATGGAAGTAGCAGCTACCCGGCTGCCCGTCGGACTGATCATTTTGAAAAAGGAATTGCGGATGCTCACCGTTTAAAGGGCTTGGTATTGCTGGAGCAGGATAATCTTTATATGGCGTTGAATCATTTCTTTGGTGCCTTAAAGTATTATGAGTTTCATCCCAGCCCCAATACCGTGCTGGTTTTTCAGAATCTAAGTAATACATACCTGCTGGTTCATAATCCTGAGCAGGCGTTATATTTTGCAAAAAAGAACACGGAGTTCTGTGAAAAGAATGATATGTCATTGTCGCTTACAATTATGGCATATCTGTCGGTAATGGAGATCTATATTGAGCAGAAAAACTGGCCTGAGGTGGCTGTTTATATTAAGAAAACAAGTCCGTATATACCCGATTCTGCTGAGTCAATGCTAAACTCCGGATTTTACATTTATAAGGGTAAGCTCCAATATGAGCAAGCGCAGTTTGATTCTGCATTTAGCGCATTTAAAAAAGGGCTCTACTATGCGGAAAAAAGTATGCATACGGTTAACAAAGCCGGAGCCCTGGATTACCTTTATAAAACCGCCATGAAACTGAACTTCCGGAAGGAGGCGGAAAAATATGTAGCCGAACAGGAAAAAGTGGCTGAACTTACTGGTGCCAGGGTTTCTAAGATCAATGCTGCCCAGAACCGGGCTGATTTTTATCAGGCTACCGGCAATAATGAAAAGGCATTGATTTTTCTTCAAAAGGCCATGGTAATCCGTGATAGCCTTTTTACGGAAAACAATCAGATACAGATTAACAGGATGGCAGCAGTGTATGAATCTGAGAAAAAGGAAAAAGAAATCATAAAGCTGCAGAATGAGCGAAATATTCAGTCTGTAAAACTTCGTCAGAAGACAATACTGATCCGTATATATATCGCAGCCCTTGTTGTATTGGCTGTTTTGGGATTTTTTAGTTTTCGATATTTCAGGAATAAGCAACAGATTCAACGTCAGCAACAGGAAATTCAAAAACAAAAGATCAGGGAGTTAGAACAAGGTAAGCAGCTGGCAACTATTGAAGCAATGCTCAGCGGTCAGGAAGAAGAACGGATCCGGCTGGCCAAAGACCTCCATGACGGTCTTGGTGGTTTGCTGTCAGGTGTTAAATTAGCGGTTATGAACCTCCAGGATAAAGTGCCTGGATCAGCGGAAGTGAATGGAGGGTTTGAGCATACCGCCAGGATGATTGACCAGACTATCAGTGAAATGCGTAAAGTAGCGCATAACCTGATGCCGGAAATTCTTCTGAAGTTCGGGTTGGATGCAGCTTTAACGGATTTTTGTCACTCCATACAGGTCTCTTCGGGTCTTAATGTAATTTACCAGCGATTGGGAGTTGAAAGATCACTCAGCAGTGCCCTTGAAACCGCGATATACCGGATTGTTCAGGAACTGGTAAACAATTCCCTGAAGTACGCAGCTGCTACACAGATTGTGATTCAGGTGACTAAACAGACAGACAAAGTAACTGTTACGGTAGAGGACAATGGTAAAGGCTTTGATAAACGGCTGGTCGGGAATCAGCATGGCGCCGGCTTGATAAACATTCAACACCGGGTGGATTATTTTAAAGGGACAATTGATATAGATTCTCAACCAGGTTACGGAACATCTGTAACTATTGAATTAAATGAACTGTCATGACCGGAGTTTATATTGTGGATGATCATAAAGTGGTGATTGAGGGAATAATTTCATTGTTGCAGAATGATCCTGAAATGAATGTGGTTGGTCATGCCTGCACGGCAGCTGATTGTCTTCAGTTTTTCAGTTTACATACTGCCGACGTTATATTAATGGATATCAGTCTTCCCGATATGAGTGGTATTGATCTTTGCCGGATGATCAAAAGCGACTATCCGGGGATTATGGTACTGGCGCTCAGTACTTTTAACCAGGGGACCTATATAGACAAAATGATGGAGAACGGAGCCAGTGGTTATTTACTGAAAAATGCAGGGAAGAATGAGATATTGTTTGCTTTGAATGAAGTAGTTAGCGGCAGAACTTATCTGAGTTTTGAGTCTGTACAGGCAATGAAGTCGGCACGGAAGAAGTCGGATGAAATTCCACTATTGACGAAAAGGGAAAAAGAAGTACTGTTGCTGATAACAGAGGGATTGACTAATGCTGGTATTGCTGAGCGTTTATTCATAAGTATCGACACCGTGGATACGCATCGAAAGAATCTGTATAATAAGCTAAATGTAAGTAACATCGCAACACTTATAAAAGTGGCAATCAGTAATAATCTGATTGAATAATAGTAGCAATGATTTTTTTTAATGCCACATTTTGTGGCATTTTTTTTTGACGCAGTGTATGACAATATAACTTTCATTTCGTTGCAGACAATCTTTGATTTAACATTTATTGAACTAAAGACTCGGCGGAAAGTATAAATATCACGTCTTTACGGTAGCTGTTCAGCATGGAGCCAGTGATACATTTGCGGTATGATAATATTTAAATTAATTTTTCAATCAATAAGTATGAAATATTTCAGACTTCTGTTCTTTACGCCTGCTGCTGTTTTGGTTTTTGGGGGATGTATGCAACAGGCTGAGGAAATGCCTCCGGCAGATTTTCTGCTGAAACTCTATAAATCTGATTCAGCCAGCGGTAAAAGCGTGTCATATACCGATCACTCGCTAAATGTTAACGGGTCGGCTAAAGCTGTGCTGAAATA
>CAZLRY010000126.1:0-2091 GCA_964561675.1 uncultured Chitinophaga sp. | reverse complement strand
AGTCCAATACCAGGTGAAGCGTATGACCGGTTGAATTTTACGGGTTGGTTTAACGATGCATTGCTTGAACAATAAGCTGCTATTTTATCATTCTATTATAATAACCGGCAAATCATGAGCCTGTACAGGTTTGTAAAAAGTATAGTACTTCTTCTGAGGCAAATTTGCAGGTTTTTGCTGATTCTGATAATAAGATCTATTAAGCATCTTGAATATTAGCCAGATGAAATCAGTAATATAAACACAGTTGTTGTCGAGACCGTGAAACGCGTAACCTTATTTTATGAAAAAGATTTTTATCAGTGCATCAGACGGGTATGAGCTGAGTGCTTTATATGCAACTCCGGTTGGTTCATCCTGTGGGACGGTAATCATTAGTTCTGCAGCAGGGATAAAAAAGGAATTTTATATTCATTTTGCTAAGTATCTTGTCCAACATGGATATAATGTACTGTTGTATGATTACAGGGGTGTTGGAGAGTCATCCCCTAAAGGAATGGTAAAGACTGATGCATTTATGCATGATTGGGGTATCCTGGATATGAATGCCGTACTTAATTATATGGTTTTTGAAAAAGGGCATAAGGAGATCATCTGGGTCGGACATTGTATTGGCGCTCAACTGACGGGTTTTCTCCGTAATACCCAGTACGTTAAGAAAGTGATAGCGGTAAACGCCGCTTCAGGCTATTGGGGATATCTTCCATTTCCAAGGAGGGCAATTGCATGGATATTTTCTTACATGGTAAGCCCGCTGCTGTTGAAGTTATACGGGTATGGTTCACTTGGGAAAGAAGATATGGACAAAAATATTCCCAAAAATGTTTACCAGGAATGGCAACATTGGTGTAAAAGTAAAAATTATTACCAGCAGTTTCTCACGGATCATTTTAATACGGATAAGTTTTATAGTTTTAGAATACCTGTAACTTCGGTTTATACCAGTGATGATTACATGGCAAATTTTAAGACAGCACAGTCGATCTTAAGTTTTTATCCCAATGCCCCATCCCGCATAATAAAGTTGCAGGTGGAGCGGTATACAGAACATAAAGTGGGTCATGCAGGTATTTTTAGAAAGAAATTTCACCGTGATCTCTGGGCTGAATTAATGGGACTTATTGAGAGCTGATCAACTGTTAAATACAAATAAATGAAGTTTGATCTGAATACAGGACATATTTTTTTGTTTAAGGAAATCTCACCCGTTGATTTCACCCCGTTATTTGCATACCTGAATTCCTTTTCTGAAATGACAAAGAAGCGATTTGGGCCTCATGATTTCAGCATGAATGGTATACAGTCGTTTTATGCTGATCGCAACAATACCGGGTATATAATCATTAATGAGGAAGATCAGCAACTAATTGCCTATGCTGTGGTAAGGCAAGGGTATGTTCCAGGAGATTATGAAAGGTATCTCAGTTATGGAACACTGCCGGATACCTATTATGATTGTACACTGGCGCCTTCTGTTGCAGATGCATGGCAGCGTAAAGGGATTGGTGATTTACTAATGCAGTTTATTTTAAAAGAAGTAAAAAGGAAGCAATACCGGCGTATAGTGTTATGGGGTGGTGTGCAAAGTGATAATAACCGTGCTGTTCGCTTTTACGCAAAGTATAATTTCACCCGGGTTGCTGATTTTTTTCATAATGGCTGTAATCAGGATATGATCTGCTTACTTCCTGACTAAATTTAACTTTCGTTCGTTAACCGGCAAAATGTATACCGGCGGTTCAGTTTTTCAAATCGTATATAACCGGATCATATCCGGTTATAATGGTATTGCGTTAAACTAACAAACGAAGAGTAGGGGCTAAGTAATAATATTGAATGACATGAAACTGGAACACGTTGCAATCTGGACTGACAACCTTGAGCGATTAAAAGAATATTACATTAAATATTTCGGGGCAGTACCCGGTGATAAGTACCTTAATAGTAGTAATGGATTCAGCAGCTATTTCCTGGTATTCGGTACCGGGGCAAGACTTGAAATTATGTTTATGGCCAATATTCCTTCCAATTTAAATGATACTGTTTACAGGCAGCACAAAGGAATCATACACCTGGCATTTGCTGCTGATT
>CAZLRY010000125.1:2500-8843 GCA_964561675.1 uncultured Chitinophaga sp. | reverse complement strand
TTCTTGGTTTGTCCGGCAATTTGCACTTCCCGGGTGCGGAGATTGACGATGGCTAAGCCGGTTGGTTTTTCCCTGGTGCCCGATGGTCCCCAGGCGGGATCCTGGCCGGGATTGGCGCCGCCGACTGCGGTGCCGCTGGTATCCACGCCGCCGATCTTACGGTGACCCATAATCGCAATCGCGACTTCATCTTTGGAGATCACGGCTTCATGGGTGACCCACTCGTATTCGGACTCCGGATATACAGGACGTAAGCCCGTACCATCGGCCATCACCGTCCAGGTGCGCTGGGGAGATTTGCCGCCGGTCTCCCAGCAGAACACAATCTCACCGGGCACCCATGGATTGGTTTGTATATGGCCAATCTGGAAGGGAACAGCTACCACATATTTTGTCTCGCCGGTTTTTATATTCATAGCGGCTATGCCATTGGGACCGGCGCCCATATTTCTCGGGCCAAAAGTAGCGGCGGGCTTTACTAAATCAGGTAAATATTTTGCTGCGGACTTCTTTCCTGTTTTGAAATACACCCATTGCTCATCGCCATCGAGGGCCAGATCACCACCACCATCGAGTTCGTCGGGAATGGTGCCGCAAACACGCTGATAGGTATCGGCGGATTTCATCTTACCTGCTTTGCTGTCATCGAGTACGGCGGCGAGGTTTACTTCGATCACCTGCAGGGGACCGGTTGGTCTTCTGCGGGCCGTATCGTTGGCACGATCATTCTTGTATCGAAGAAAATAAAGTTTCATCGACAAACGCCCCACATTGAGCATACCGGTATAACCGCCTTCGGTGACCTGAACGATGTCGCCGGTTTTTTCATTGACCGCCAAGGCTTCGTTCCTCGCCCGGTTGGAGCGGAAGATGAGCCATTGTCCGTCGGATGTCCATTGGTTATGGGTCTGGTAGATCTTGGCATCGCCATTGGGCGTGCTGGTCAGGAAGATCAGTTTGTGTCCGGTAACGGGATCGGTGATTTCTTTGCGTTCGGAGGGAAAGCGGCGGCCGATCTGGGCGGTTGTTTGGTCTGTTAACAGGACCAGGAACAGGAAGAGGATTAGTTGTTTTTTCATCCGTGTTTTATTTTGTTGCCGGCAATCGGTTTATTCGATGGGTCTGATTACAGCAGCATTATTGTGTCACCCCTTCGGGGCTTTAGGTACATTATTGTTGCATTCATTTCCCCGGGTTTACACCTGGGGCTATAAATATGTCACCCCTCCCACCTACGCTACGCTTCGGTCGGCAGGTCGGGGTTCTGAGGGCCGGTTTACTCCTTTTCATATCTTCTATAATCATGTCACCCCTTCGGGGTTTGTATTTTAAACCAAAGGGCCTACCCGCTTTTCACCCTACGAAGCGGAATGATGTTGTCAGACTGAGTAGACTGCCTCGTAACTAAATCTTCAAGGTTCATTATTAATTTCTGAGGCAGTCGTAAAGCTTGCCCTGAGTTTATCGAAGGGAAGGCGGACGAGTTCAGCCCTACGGGCTTAATACAATTTCCTTAGCAAGTCCCTATTTTCTATTCTCTATTTACTATTTTCTCCTAACCCATTCCCGCAAATACAAGGTCCCTCACTTCGTTCGGAATGACGACGCTGGCGGGGGAGAAAAAAAAATACAAGATTTCTCGCTTCGCTCGAAATAGTCGTCACTTCAAAGAATTGTTTCCATACTGAAAACAACTACCTGCTTTAGGACCCCACTCACCACTCACCACTCACCTAATTCCCGTCAGGCTTCATCCCCGTCACATACGCCCCCATCGGCCAGTTCCATTTCTCCAGCGGATCGGGATGGGCTGGATCAAAGGGTGACAGATCTTTTCTTAAGGAGGAGGCGATGCCGAGCTTCGCTTTCTTTATTCCTTTCACGATGCATTTGGCGATCTGCCAGGCACCGTAGGTATTGAAATGGGTGTTGTCCTCGAGTTTTTTATCCTGTCCGGGATATGTATTGGCCGGGTAGTGAACAAAGGCCTTGAGGGACTCAACCGGTCCCCATGCTTCGTATAATGTTTTGCTCATGGCATTGAGGTCAATGAGGGCGGTGTTGGTTTCCTTAGCGGCCTGACGTACGGCTTCGGGATAATCACCTAGGGTGTTGATGATATGTCCGGCACTGTCAAAACTGCGGCGGTGCATGGAAGTTACTAATACAGGGATACCACCTTTTGCTTTTACATCAGCGATATAACGCAACAGTTCTTTCTTATAGGTAGTGAAGGCACCCACCCCCTCGCCTTTTTGTTTCATATCGTTGTGTCCAAACTCGATAAACAGGTAATCGCCCTTTTTCATCAGGCTGAGGATCTTCTCCAAACGTCTCGCACTACGGAAGGAATTGAGGGCTTCACCTGATTCGGCATAATTAGCGATAGCAATTTTCTTTGCCTGAAAAAAAGAAGGGATCATTTGTCCCCAGGCCGCCCAGGGCTCTTTGTCCTGGTCCACTACGGTGGAATTGCCCGCGAGAAAAACAGTAGTGGCGGTTTTGTTAGGCGTTATCTCTACGGCACAGATCTTTGGTGCAGCTCCGTTGAATTCGAGGGTGAGTTTATTGTCCCAATGTAAATAACCGACTTCCCGTTCTTTAAGCCGTACCTTACTGACCACTTCCTTATTTTCATTGCGGATCAGACTGTCTTTGACATGCACCGTAAAATTCAGGGTGGCGAATTTTCCTTTACCGGTTCCAACATTACTGATCATCAGTCGCCGGCATTCGGCACGAATAGTAGCCGCAGCAGTACCTAGCGGATCACCCAAAATAACTTTTACATCGTAGTTGCCTTCGGGGAGTTTTACTGAGAAATAGAAGGGTTTGGAGCTGCTGATATAATCAGTGAGCAGGGCATTCTTTGTTTGGCCATCTGCAGCTTGCAGATCGGTGGAGTACTTATCAAATCCATAGCCGGTTTCGTCACTGTATTTTGTATCGGTGGTCACTTTGGTATAACCGGGCATTGGTTTACCGTTGCCGAAATCATACCGGTAGCCTGATTGTTGCGCATGCCCCGCCAGCACCTGCAAGAAAACTGCTATGATTAACCCCACCTCTTTCATGCTGTAATGTTTTACCTGGTTGCTGTCCTTCCCTATCCTGTCACCATCACTCCCCTATTGAAATTTTACCCGTAACACGACAAAGGAACGATGCGATACTGTATACGTCAGCTTCTTTCCTTTTACGGCTACAGTGGTGGTGACCGGTTGAATCCCCTGGGGTTTATCCAGGGTATTATAGCTGAGCAATTCCTCATTCCGCAGCGTGGTGATGGTCATCTCCCCTTTCAACGCTTTAATACCAGCCAGACTGAATTCAAATGATTCGGTTTTCTCCCCGGCATTCACCAGTTTGATGATGAGTTCTTTGGTAACAGAATCGATCACCGCACTGGCGTATAAACTGTCCTTTCCACTCAGCGCCTTTCCATCCAGTAAGGCCGGTACGGCATGCGTGCCTTTATTGGTGCCGTATAATTGCTGTACATAATAATTGGGCGTGGCCATACTGCGGAGGTTGTCAAACCAAATGAGGTCCGGGCGCCATTGCCAGGCATCCACATGGGCCAGCAGCGGGGCATAGGAACACATCTGCACCACATCGGCATTGCGTTCAAGACCGGTCATGAAGGCGGCTTCAGACATCGCACTCACCCAGGAATTCTTGGATTCAGCTTGTGCATTGTCTTTTCCATGTCCTGCATATTCACCGGCAAAGACTTTAAAACCGTTGCGGTCGTAATTGTCATAACGGGCCGCATTTTTAAAAAACCAATCGGGCCCTTTATAATAATGTTCATCGATAAAATCGGGCTTGTAGGATTGAAAGGCTTTCCAGGCATACTCGAAATAAGCGCCTTCCGCGTATGGACCGGCCGCCGCGACCAGTTTTACTTCCGGATACTTTTTCTTCAGTATCTTCTCAAACAAAGCATAACGTTCTACATATTGCTCATCCCATTGTTCATTACCCACTCCCAGTAACCGCATGTTGAAGGGAGCAGGATGACCCATATCCGCACGGAGTTTCCCCCATTTCGTGGATACTTCTCCGTTAGCAAATTCGATGAGGTCGAGTGCATCCTGGATATAGGGATCGAGTTCGGGAAGGCTAACCACTTCCGCACTGTTGAACTGACAGGCCATCCCGCAATTGATGATGGGCAGCGGGGAAGCGCCAAGGTCTTCGGACAATAAAAAATATTCATAAAAGCCAAGTCCAAAACTCTGGTAGTAATCCGGTGCACTCCGGTGAGCGAACTCCACATTCCAGCGGTTCATGATCAGTTTACGTTCTTCGGGAGCACCCACGGTTGTTTTCCACTGATAACGGTTCGTGATGTCTTTTCCTTCCACAATACAACCACCGGGGAAACGGAGGAAGCCGGGTTTTAAATCCGCTAATTTCTGAACAAGGTCATTCCGCAAACCATTGGGACGATTCTTCCAGGTATGCTGGGGAAATAAAGAAAGACGGTCTGCATGCAGTTCACCGTTGCCATTAAAGATCACCCGCAGCTTTCCTTTCTGCGCGGTATCGCTGGCGGTGAATGAGAGATTGTATTTTTTCCAGTTACCACTGACAGCCACCGGTTCTGCTTTGCCGATCACGGTGCCTTTGGCATTGATCATTTCCAAACGGATACTACTTTGTCCGCTGACCTGTTTGGCCATCATACTGAACAGATAGGTTTCGTCTTTCTGGATACCGATACCGCGGAAGCCATCATTGAGTAAGACATAATCACCCGTGCCTTTTAATTTCAACCGGGCATAACGGGGATTCACCCCGTGTGTGAACTGGTTCACGATCAGTAAGGCACCCTGATTTTCTGTATCCGGATCACGCCAGCCCATCATCGGGGCGGGAAATTCAAAGGAACCATTCTTGATCAGTTCGGCATAGAGACCACCATCGGCCCCGAAATTGATGTCTTCAAAAAAGATCCCCCACATATCGCGTGAGATGGCAGTAGTGGGTTTATTGACGGTGATGTTTACTTTATGGGGTACAGATCCTCCGGTTTGTGCCATGCCTGTAAAGGATAACAGAAATAACACAAAAAATATTTTCACTGATTTCAGTTGTTTCATAGTTGACGCTTTATTCGACATTCATTTTTCTTTTCTTACCAGTGCAGGGGTACATTGCCTGACTTGTCCTCATCCAGCATCAGTGCACTGTCATTGATGCGGAACGTGAACTTATCGAGCATAGCGGTAATCTCCGCTCCGGCGAATAAGGCAGGGCCATAACCATGCGCGGCAAATACATTCACCGGACGATGATAATAGAAAGCGGGATCAAAAGCCATTCCGGTTCCTACGCATGTACCTTCCACTTGTCCTTTATCATTTACTTTGGAAGCCACGGCACTCCAGCCCAGCAGGCTCATCGGTGCATAGGCTTTTACATCGAGCCAACCTTTGTTCACTCCATGGGCAATGCAATACGTATAGATCGCGGTACAAGAGGTTTCGAGGTAACTGTCGCTCTTATCGAGCAGCTGGTGCCAGAAGCCGCTGCCGGACTGATATTTGGCCAATCCTTTTACATGGGCCCGATATTGGTCAAGCACGAACTTAAAGCCGGGATGAGATTCTGGTAATACGTCCAGTACTTCCGTCAATGTCAGCAAGGCCCAGCCATTGGCGCGGCCCCAATGAAATTCAGGATGGGGATTCATGCCTTCCACCCAGCCATGCATATAGATGCCGAGTTCCTTATTGAACATACGTCCGGAGAACTGGCGGATCTGTTTCACCACTTCATCGAAGTATTTTTTCTGTCCGGTCATTTTACCCATCTGGGCCATGGCCGGTACACCCATGAACATATCATCGAGCCAGATAGTATTTTTTAAAGGACGGTTACGGGCGAGGGTGCCATCTTTGAGGCGGTATTCTTTATTGACGATATAGTTAATGAATACATCAATCTGCGGACGCAGGCCTTCGTTGAGTCCTGCCCGTTGTGCCTTGATCATGGCCGCGCATACGGCACCGGCATCATCCAGTGCATGCGGGTCGATGGGCTGGTGCAGGAAGCGCTGGCTCCGGATATAATCTACGGGGAATTTTGCTTTTACCGCCGGCACCCATTGGGTGAGGAAATCAAAGCGATCTTTCACATAGGTGGCATAGCGTTTATCACTGGTGGTTTCAGCGGCACGCAGCATGGCGGCATAGGTAACACCCCACTCATAACTGGTGAGCCGGAAATCGCCCTGCTTTACGGCGCTGTTGGTATCAAGTTGGGAGGCATCATTCAGTACGGCACCGGTTTTTTTATTGATCATGACCGGGGGCGTCACGGTATCGAGGTAGTT
>CAZLRY010000125.1:0-2400 GCA_964561675.1 uncultured Chitinophaga sp. | reverse complement strand
ATGAAATTACGGTAGTTCCTTAAAACGAAAAAGACAGGTACTTGATTCCCTGCCTTTTTCTATCGACTGCTTGCTAAAAGAACTGTCTTTCCTGCTGGTTTACCAGTTGAAGGGTAAATACCAGTTTGCAGGATTCATTAATTTACTACGAACGGCAGCGGCATCGCCGGTACCATCTTTCTGCAGTTTATTATAAATTTTATCAGCCAGGAAGGATGGATCATTGCGGCGAAGGGCAACGCGTAAAAGATCCGGCCAGCGGGTACCTTCGAAGGCATTCTCCAGGGCGGTTTCCGTAATCAGGGCGCTTTCGATGGTCAGGAGGCTATCGGAAGCGGGAACGGTAATATTATTAAGGTTGGCCCGGGCTCTTACCCCGATATTCCGGTACCAGTCAGACCTGTAAAAAGGCACACCGGAACTACCACTGTTACGTCCGTCGAAATTAAACGGATATGGTTCCCAGAGTGTATTGTGAAACAAGGTAACATCTGAAGTCGGGGCCGGGTATGCACCGGCGATACCATTGTTCAGGAATCCCCAGGAGAGCAGATGTTTACCGGCCCTGTTGGCGGCTTCTGCAAAGCGCATATGAAGATGTGTCTGGCGGAAGAGGAACCACTTGCCGTTTTTGGTCAGCAGACTGGCGGGTGCCAGGGTATTATAGTTAAGATAATTATAGAGGTACTTCATGGCCACGGGTTGTCCGCCGATGGTTGAGGTACTTAATAATTTACGGGCATCGTAAGGAATGGAACCACCTTGTGCCACCCGTTGTGTTTCACTGTCCCAGAGATTGAAAATTTCATTGGACGGTTTCACGAGGTAATCGCCACCGATGGGTGAAAACAATTTGATCAGTGAGTTATCCGGTTTGAACTTACTGTCGAACGGCAGTGCCCATACCCATTCGCGGTCGAAGCCGGAAGTACCGAAAGCCTGTTCAAACATGATACGCCATTGGGTATTGGTCACAAGGGTGCTGGCATCGCCGGCACGTGAGTACGTGATATAATGGTCCACATCGCCATTACTGTCCCATCCGAGTTTATACTGGGAGTAATAGTTACCGTTGGCTACACCTTGTGTTCCTGTTTCCATTACCTGGCGGTACCATTCGGCGGCCTTGGTAAAGTTTCCTTTCCAGAGATGAAGATCACCCAGGATCACTTTTTTGTTGATATAGAATTTCTGGGTGGGGTATCCATCCACGGAAATATTCAGGTTGGTACCGGCGGGATACAATTCTTTATACGGAAGTGCTTCGGTAAAACGAATCAGGCTGTCGAGCAATACCGGGAAACTGAGGCGGGGAAAATTAGATGCATTCTTTACCGCATCAATATTGGTGAGGGAGCTGGTCACATAAGGTATTTCACCGAAGTGGATACCCAGTTGCAGAAACAGGAATGAACGTAAGGAACCGACATCGGAATAACGTTGGTTAAACTCATCTTCGGTCATGCGTTTTTCCCTTACCATCACCTGGAAATGTTCCAATGCATCATTGCAGTTGATGATCAGTTCATAAAACGGCCGGGGACTGGCATAGGGATTACCGGCAGCCACCGTATGGGTGCTGATCTGGCGTAATGCCTCATTGGCGTTATTGGTATAATTCAGAAGATCACCCCGGAGTTCATTGAGAATGACATAGCGGTCGGCCAGTGCCATGAATTTTCCATAAATACCTACCACGGCGGCATCGGCATCATATACATTCTGGTAAGCGTTGGTTACATCCAGCTGGTCCTGGGGTTTGATATCAAACACCTTTTTACAGCCGGGTAATACGGCTACGGCCATCAGCAGGGCGAGTCCGAGGAAATTAATACGCTTCATAGTTATCTTATTAATCATGTCAGCTAAAATCTGTTTCTTTTCAATTAAAGTTCTTTAGAATCCGAGTTTAACACCTAAAGTGGCAGAACGGTAAAGCGGATCCAGTCCGGTATCGATCCCCTGTCCATACAGGCTTGGACTTGCACTGAACTCCGGATCAAAACCCATGTATTTTGTAAACGTCAGCAGGTTGGTTCCGGTAATATATACGGTTGCATTTCTAACGAATTCGCCTTTCAGGGGTAATTGGTAAGAAAGGGAAGCATGACGCAGCCGGAGGTAAGAACCATCTTCGATCCAGCGGTCACTGAAACGGCTGTTCCCCAGCGGATCTCCATACGTTGCTTTCGGCATATTCGTTACCTGTCCTTCTGCTCTCCAGCGATTGAGCACACTGTTCAACTGGTTATCGGTAGTGCTGGCTGATTCGAGGCGGTAGCGTGTATAGTTAAATACTTCATGTCCGCCGGCAAACGTAAAGAGTGCTTCGAGCTGAAAGCGACGGTAAGTCAGTTTGCTGGAGAAGCCACCAAAATACTCCGGCATCGGGCTGCCCAG
>CAZLRY010000124.1:6262-8844 GCA_964561675.1 uncultured Chitinophaga sp. | reverse complement strand
ATTTATTTAACAAAGAAGGCTTACCCGCTTCTCCTTTTCAATTAAGTATCAGATAATATAAATTACGTAGTCTGCATTCCGCTTTTTAATCCTGTTATACATGAAAAAATCAGGTATCGCCTTACTAGGTATTGGCTATTATGCCACGGAACAACTGGCACCGGCTTTCCGGGAAACACAGCATTGTTACCTGGCAGCCGTCATTACAGGGGAACGCAGCAAGGGGGATCATTTTATCAGGGAATATGGGTTGTCCCCTCAACAGATATATACGTATGATCAGTTTGATCAGCTAAAAAATGATCCCTCCATCGAATTAGTCTATATAGTACTCCCGCATCATCTGCATGCAGAATATACCATCAAAGCCCTGGAAGCCGGCAAACATGTGATCTGTGAAAAACCAATGGCGGCTACTGTGAAAGAAGCGGAGCAAATGATGGATGCCGCCCGGAAAACCGGTAAAACCATTTCAATCGGTTATCGCCTGCATTTTGATCCCTATCACCAGGAGATGATCCGTATAGTCAAGGAACAAGTGTTTGGAAATCTAACGGGCATTGATTGTTCATTTTCATTTGTCCCACCCAAAGCTGCCTGGCGACTGAGCAAAGAAAAATCAGGGGGTGGCCCATTGGTGGATGTGGGTATCTATTGTATACAGGCTGTTTGTTATCTTACCGGGCATGAACCAGTAGCCGTCACCGCGCAATCCTTACCGGTAACTGACAGCGAAAAGTTCAATGGGATTGAAGAAACACTATTGTTCCAACTGGAAATGCCGGATGGATTAATAGCAACCTGTCGCACCAGTTTCAGTGAAACCAGCAGTTATTTGCGCATTGACGCAGAAAAAGGATGGGCCGAACTCAATCCTGCTTTTAATTACAACGGACTCGTCATGAAGAGATCGGATGGGCAGGAAACCATCTATCCGCCTTGTCCGCAACAGGCCCGGCAGATGGATGCCATTGCGCAGGCGATACTGAATGGTGACGACTCGTCTGTACCAGCATCGATGGGACTCAGGGATATGAAAATCATTGATGCCGTTTATAAAGCCATGGAATCGGGCAACCGGATTCAGGTTAATTATTAATTCCTCCTCATTTTAAAAAAAATACCATGTCACAAAAACTCCGCAGTCATGATTGGTTTGGACGAAAAGACAAGGACGGTATCATCTACAGAAGCTGGATGAAGAACCAGGGTATGCCTCCGGATTGGTTTGATGGCCGCCCGGTTATTGGTATTTGCAATACCTATAGTGAGCTCACTCCCTGCAATGCCCATTTCAGGGATTTTGCAGAAAGCATAAAAAAGGGGATCATAGAAGCCGGTGGTTTCCCGGTGGAATTCCCTATTATGAGTCTTGGTGAAACCTTACTCAAACCTACGGCCATGCTATTCCGCAACCTCGCCAGTATGGATGCGGAAGAATCCATCCGCGGCAATCCGATCGATGGCGTGGTACTCATGACCGGTTGTGATAAAACCACCCCCTCTACCGTAATGGGAGCCGCCAGTGTGGGATTACCAACGATTGTGGTACCTGGTGGTCCGATGCTCAATGGACGATACAAAGGTCAAACCATTGGCAGTGGCACCCATGTCTGGAAGTTTGATGAAGACATGAAGACCGGTAAAATGACCCAGGAGGAATGTGAGTTTGCTGAAAGTTGCATGAGCCGCAGTATCGGCCATTGTATGACGATGGGTACCGCCTCTACCATGGCCTGTATGGTGGAAGCATTGGGGCTTACCCTCAGCGGTGCATCCGCTATTCCCGCAGCGGACTCCCGGAAAAAAGTAATGGCCCAGCTCAGCGGACGACGCATTGTGGAGATGGTGAAGGAAAACCTGACCATTGATAAGATATTAACCCGTGAAGCTTTTGAAAACGCAATTAAAGTAAATGCGGCTGTAGGTGGTTCTTCCAATTTCATTATCCACTTACTGGCTATAGCCGGCCGTATTGGTATTGATCTGAAGCTGGAAGATTTTGATGTACTGGGCAGTCATATCCCTCTTCTGTTAAACCTGATGCCCTCCGGCAAATTCCTGATGGAAGATTTTTATTATGCCGGCGGCTTACCGGTGGTCCTGCATGAACTGAAAGAACAATTACATAAAAATGTCGTGACGGTAACCGGCAAAAATCACCATGACAATATCCAGGGGAATACAGACTGTTATAACCGTGAAGTCATCGCCTCCTTTAACCAGCCCCTGATTCCCGAAGCGGGTTGTGTGATTGTAAAAGGGAACCTGGCTGAAAACGGGGCGGTGATCAAACCATCCGCTGCCACCCCGGCCCTGATGATACATACCGGCCGTGCGGTGGTATTTGAAAGTATTGAGGACTACCACAAACGCATTGATGATCCTGAACTGGATATTGATGAAAACTGTGTGATGGTATTAAAATATGTGGGACCTGTTGGCTATCCAGGTATGCCGGAAGTGGGCAATATGGCTTTACCGAAAAAAATTCTGGAGAAAGGCATCCGCGACATGGTGCGTATCAGCGACGGACGTATGAGCGGAACGGCTTATGGCACTGCCGTACTTCATGTATCCCC
>CAZLRY010000124.1:0-6162 GCA_964561675.1 uncultured Chitinophaga sp. | reverse complement strand
GCGACGGACGTATGAGCGGAACGGCTTATGGCACTGCCGTACTTCATGTATCCCCTGAAAGTGCGATTGGTGGCACGCTGGCCCTGGTACAGAATGGAGATCTGATCGAATTGAATGTACCTGAACGCAGGTTACAATTATTAGTCAGTGAAGAAGAACTGGCCGTCAGAAAAGCCGCCTGGTTGGCTCCTCCGGCCGCTGCCAACCGCGGATATGTAAGTCTTTATATCAATCATGTACTCGGTGCTGACAAAGGAGCTGATCTTGATTTTCTGCAAGGACATTCCGGATCGGCTGTTACCCGTGATTCCCATTGATCAACCCATCGCTTCGTCATTATGAAAAAAATCGCTCCCCTCCTGGTTTATCTGGCTTTGATTGCCGGTTGTAATACTGATACAAAAGAAAAATCAGGCTACCCGACAACCGGTTATATTGAAAGACTGGATCCCGGACTGGACAGTCTAGTCCTGAAAGAGGCTAAAATTGAAATCATTGCTACCGGCCTGGATTGGAGTGAAGGCCCGTTGTGGGTGGAGAAAGAAAATATGCTGCTCTTCTCCGATGTGCCACGTGATACCATATTCAAATGGACAGCAACTGGTGGAAAAGAAGTGTACCTTACCCCTTCCGGCTATACGGATACGATAAAGAGAGGAGGAGAAATGGGCTCCAATGGACTTTTACTGGATCCTTCAGGGAAACTGGTACTCTGCCAATGCGGCAACCGGCAGATGGCCCGGATGGAGGCCCCCTTAAATAAACCTGAACCACTTTATACACCGCTTGCAACCCGTTATGATGGCAAAAGGTTTAGCAGTCCTAATGACGCCGTTTATAATGATGCCGGTGAATTGTTTTTTACAGATCCGCCTTATGGACTGGAAACACAACGGGATGATGACCCTAAGAAAGAAATGAAGTGGAATGGTGTTTATAAAGTAAAAACAAACGGGGACGTCATCCTTTTGACTGATAGTATTCCAAGACCCAATGGCATAGCGCTGTTGCCCGGTGACCAGCAGCTGATTATTGCCTGTTCGGATCCGGCCAAACCTAACTGGTATATTTATGACCTTGCTGGTGATTCATTGATGAATGGCCGCATTTTTCACAGCACACTCAATGAATTAAAAGAAGTGAATGGGTTGCCAGACGGGTTAAAAATCGGGAAGAACGGAATCATGTATGCAAGCGGTCCCGGGGGTATCTGGATCTTTACCTCAACCGGAAAATTACTGGGAAGAATCCGGGTTAAGAATCCCGCCAGCAATTGTGCATTGAGCGCGGATGAAAAAACCTTGTATATTACCAATGATATGCAAATACTGAGGGTTAGACTACGAAAGTGATCAATCATTCAACTGACCATTCAATTACGGTTGTTCAATTAATCGCCAGGCCATATGACTATACTGATCATCTTGTTTGCCATCGGATTGCAGGTTTTCCTGACAGTAAAAAAGCTAAGCCCGTTCTTATCCCTACTGATCGTAGCCATTGTAGCGGGACTACTGTTAGGCATGTCTCCTGCTGACCTGGTTAAATCAATCGAAAAAGGAGCAGGCAGCACCTTAGGTGGTCTGGCCCTGATCCTTTGCCTTGGCGCGGTACTGGGGAAAATTCTGGAAGCCAGCGGGGCCGCTGAAAAAATCGCATTGACCCTGATACAACTATTTGGTGAAAAATATATCCAATGGGCCATCCTGCTCACGGGTTTCCTGATCGGCATTCCGCTCTACTATAATGCCGGCTTTGTCATTCTGGTACCACTGGTATTTATGCTGGCAAGAAAAACAGGTCTGCCCCTTTTATACATCGCTATACCCATGGCAGCTTCCTTAAGTACCACCCATTGTTTCCTGCCACCTCATCCCGGACCGGTCGTACTCGTCAATGCCTTTAAAGCCAATACCGGAGTTGTCTTGTTATACGGAATCATGATCGCTATTCCGGCGGTCATACTGGCCGGTCCCTTCCTGGGTAAATGGTTTAAGCAGGGAAAAACGATGGTGGCCGAAAAAAATGAAATGGACGCTATCAACAAGGTGGAGCTGCCAGCCGCTCTTCCCTCCTTTTCTATAGCGCTTTTACCGGTATTTTTAATTACACTTTCGGTAACCGGGCAGCATTTTTTGCAAGAGGGGGTATTGAAAACAACCTTAGTTTTTTTAGGTGATTCAACTATTGCATTGCTGCTGGCTGTTTTATCGGCCCTGTTTGTGTTTGGGTTCCATCAGAAAATCAGTATGGTCACCCAGATGAAATGGGTCAGTGATGGAATATCCGGCATTGCCATGATCTTGCTGATCATCACAGCAGGTGGGGTGTTTAAACAGGTATTGCAGGACAGTGGCACGGGTGATTATATCGCTTCATTCAGCAGCCGCTGGAATATGCCACCACTCCTGTTTGCATGGGTGATAACGGCCTTGTTACGGGTGACCATCGGTTCAGCCACCGTAGCCGGCATTACCGCAGCTGGTATAGTATCGCCCCTGCTGGCTACCGGAACGGTGTCACCGGAACTGATGGTGCTGGCAGTTGGCAGCGGCAGTGTATTTGGTTCACATATCAATGATTCCGGCTTCTGGATGTTTAAGGAATTTTTTGGCCTGACCTTAAAACAAACATTTTTATCCTGGACACTGATGGAAACGATAATTTCGCTTGCCGGTTTGGCCGGAGTACTGATCATCAATCAATTTTTATAACGAAATAACAAAGTTTTATGTCGATTGCAAAAGCATACGCTGCACAGGATAAAACCAGTCCGTTAGCTCCCTGGCAGTTTGAAAGAAGAAATCCCGGTCCGCATGATGTAGAAATCGATATTCATTTTTGCGGAGTTTGTCACAGTGACCTGCACCAGGTGAGAGATGAATGGGGTGGTTCTATTTATCCAATGGTACCCGGACATGAAATCGTCGGAAAAGTAGCTGCCGTTGGAACAGCAGTCACTAAGTTCAAAGTGGGAGACATTGCAGCGGTCGGGGTAATGGTAGATAGCTGCCGTACCTGTAAGAACTGTGAGAAACAAATGGAGCAATACTGTGTGGAAGGCATGACCGGTACTTACAATGGTTACGAACGGGATAAAAAAACAATGACCCAGGGTGGATATTCCTCGGCCATAGTAACAGATGAACGTTGGGTATATCATGTATCCGACAAACTCGATATGGCAGCCACGGCGCCTTTGCTTTGTGCAGGTATCACCACCTATTCTCCACTTCGGTTTGCCGGCGTTACCAAAGGAATGAAAGTGGGTATTATCGGTCTGGGCGGTTTAGGTCATATGGGCGTGAAATTCGCGGTTTCATTTGGAGCAGAAGTGACCCTCATCAGTACTTCTCCATCCAAACAAAAGGATGCGGAGCGTTTGGGTGCTCATCATTTCCTTTTAAGTACGGATCAAGAAGCCACGAAGAAATTTCAGGGCTATTTTGATGTATTACTGGATTGCGTTTCTGCCAATCATGATTATGCCATGTATTTAAACCTGCTGGATCTTGAGGGCAAACTGCTTTCAGTGGGCCTCCCATCTGAAAATCCAGAAGTCAGTCCTTTTGCCCTGATCACCAACCGTCGCAGCATCACCGGCTCCATGATCGGCGGTACCGCGGAGACACAGGAAATGCTGGATTACTGCGCCGCGCATAATATAGTTTCCGATGTGGAAGTAATTCCGGTACAAAAAGTGAACGATGCGTATGAACGGATGTTGAAAAATGACGTACGGTATCGCTTTGTACTGGATATGAAAACACTGTGAAATGAAAATTACCTTATTTAATTTTGATTAATCTACAGATTGAAAAGTAATGCCCGGATAGTTATTCCGGGCATTTCTATTTTTTTTCATCAATAAATCTTTCTACTCCTTTACAATACGCAGGTTTTTGTTTGTCGTTTTGTTCCTCCGGTCTATAACCCGAGCAATATACATTCCAGGTTTCAGCCACGCAAGATCCAGTAATTCACCTGGCATAACCTGTTCCCAGGTCCGGAGCAGCCGGCCAGTATTATCAAATAAGTCAATGGTATATGCTTCGTTACTCTTACTGGAATATAACCGAATGGAATTACCCGCCGGATTTGGTCCCAGCTGAATGCTGCTTTTTTCATTCACAAACACTTTATCCATATTCGAGTATTTCCGCTGCCCTGAATGTAAAATCATGGCCACCCGGTAAAAATTATATCCGCCAGTATAGTCAGTATGATTGAAAGAGTAAGCTTTCGTCAGCTCTGTTACGGATTTCAGTATCGCCCAGGAAGAGCCATCCTTACTGTATTCCAGTTCATAGCTTTTCACGCCCCCCTCTTCCTTGTTTTGCCATTTAATATTGATTTCTGTGTTTTTAAACAAAGCCTCCAACGAAACATCATTCTCTGAAAGTACATAATAAGGAATGGCACAGGAAGTCAGATCATCCCCGTATCCGTTCGGCAATGTGCCGATATTGGTAAGCGGCAGAGACGGCTCAATCATTTCATACAACTGGTTATTACCGGCCACTCCGGGAGGCGTAGTATAAGAACCTGTTGACAGAAACAGTTTTCCCTCCGAATTAAAAGCGATTCCGGTAATACTTACCCCTGCCGGAGTCGGCCGCAAAGACAAAATCGTATCCACGACTAAGCTGTCAACAGGTATTACCGGCAATGGCCCCCTGATCCTGTACAATGCATAATTGACCGCATTGGAAGTCACCACCCACAGATTGCCACTTCCATCAAAAGCCATATCGCCGGAATTGACCGACTTGAATTCAGTTACAATGTGATTCGTGACATCTTTGAATTTCTGTGTAATCAGTGTCCAGCTGTTTGTTCCAACATTATAATAGAAAAAAGCCGGATTGGTGCTTGGAAAGCCCTGAGCAGTAGTAGCTCCCGGATAAATAGTATAATAAGCAAACCCATCAGCGGTCATAGCACCTGACCTGATTTTTTGTGCGATTGGAATTGCAGGTACGGGTATGGCCAGGGGTACTTTTGAACCCGTCAGTGGATCATAGGAAACAAACTCCGTTGTCCCTGAACCGCATTGATTAAAAAAATAGAACTTATTGGAAACTGAACAAAAAGCCAGGCCATTTGCATTTGCAGATCCCGATGCAGGGCTTCCGATTGTTACAGCCCCGGCATTATGAACATTTATACTTACAATCTGTCCTGATCCACTGCCAGTGATTGAATTAAGCCCATACAGGGAGTCTATATTATTCAGGCAGATTTGTGCATTTATGTAAACCCCGCTAAGCTGCAGGGCACAAACAAACACAATGCGGATATAAATTGATTTCATAGGAGGATATTATTCACTGATCTATTCAACGCTTTTGCTTTAAAAAGTTATTTACTACCCATTATTGCACCAGCACAGTCTGTGATTTTCTCATACCGGGAGATTCCATCATCAGGATATAAACTCCCTTAGGCAAATCAGGCAATTCCATTGTACCGGCAAACTGATTTTCATTCCCTACAACAATTTTTTTGCTCACCTGTATTATACCTGCAGGATTAAACATCTTAACAACATACTCGCCTTTGGGCAGGCCTGTCGCGGATATGCTTAACTGCTGATTTAATACAGGGTTGGGAAGTGCCTGAAAAGAAGACATTTGGCTGGTACTGATAAAGACAACAGGACTTAGCGTCGTTCTTTCATTTAAACTGACAGCTTTGATTCTGTAATACAATTTGTTGCCGGATGCTGTATAATCAGTAACATTGTATTTTCCAGACCGATCAGAAGCAATTGCAGCAATATCAGTAAAATCAGTTCCATTCAGCGATCGTTGAACTTCATACGTGCGCACTTCAGTATCATCATTATTCTCCCAGCTCAGGAACACATCAGTACCGGATTTTCTGGCAGAAAAACTGGTAAACCGTACCGGTAATGTAACCAGTGAAAACGGGAACTCCATTACGGAAGCTGCCATCAATATAGCTCCATAGCCATGAGGATGGGCGGTACCCGGACAATCAACCGGTTGCAGACTCACCTGAACATAATTGGCCGCCGATGTCTGTACACTCATAGCTGGTGCGAAATCATTGATCCGGGGATATCCGTCTGAATACACGTCAATTTTAAGGTTAGCCGTATTCTTGAGATAGTTCCAGCCATTTTGTGCTACTGGCAGA
>CAZLRY010000123.1:0-8861 GCA_964561675.1 uncultured Chitinophaga sp. | reverse complement strand
TTACGGGCAATGATCACATAGTCGCCGGGCTCGGCATCCAGGATCTTTGAATCATCCCAGTCCACCGCTACGTCTTTGATAAACTGGAAAGCATCCATCCGGGCTTCATAATTCTCCGGCAGGTCAGCCGCCATTTGCAACGGACTGTACATGGTTACGTATAAAGCCAGTTGTTTGGTCAGTGTGGTATGAACCTGTTCTGTTTTTCCCGGATTGTAATAACTCATCTTGATCTTAAAGATTCCCGGGGTATAATCCATTGGTCCTCCCATCAATCTGGTAAAGGGGAGAATAGTTTCATGTTCCGGCTGATTGCCACTGCTCCAGGCATTGAACTCATTACCCCTGGCTGCTTCAGAAGCCAACCAGTTGGGGTAAGTGCGGTGCAGACCAGTGGGACGAACGGGCTCATGTGCATCCACCATGATATGACGGGCTGCTGTTTTGGAAGCCACCCGCAGGTAGTGCCGCACCATCCATTGTCCGTCGTGGTGTTCACCTCGCGGAATGATCCGGCCTACATAACCGGTCTTAACGGCGGCATAGCCATGCTCGTTCATAAACTTATAAGCCGTATCCATCCAGCGTTCATAATTCGTAGCTGATCCGGAGGTTTCATGGTGCATGATGATCTTTACGCCTTTCGCTGCCGCATACTGCTGCAGTTCTTTTACATCAAAATCAGGATAGGGCGTTACAAAATCAAACACGTCTTCCTTCCACTGGCCAAACCAGTCTTCCCAACCGGTATTCCAGCCTTCCACCAATACGCCTTCAATACCATGTTGAGCGGCAAAATCAATATAACGTTTTACATTGGCCGTATTGGCTCCATGTGGCACTTTAGTGGCCTGCTGTGAACCCACCTGGCTGCCACTGTAATCCCAGCTGCTCTTGCCCACATGCATTTCCCACCAAACTCCCACCATCTTCTGGGGCTTCACCCAGCTTTCTGCATCGGGTACTTTGGACGGATCATTCAGGTTCAGAATCATTTTGGAGGATAATATCTCCGTGGCTTTATCACTCACAATAACGGTACGCCAGGGCGTGGCAAAAGGTGCCTGCAGATACGCTTTATTACCTACGGCATCGGGCACCAGCTGCGATCTGAAGGTATAATTTGATTTATCCAGGATCAGGTTCATCGCCGGATAATTCACCAGCGCGGCTTCATGCAGATTAATATATAAGCCCTCTGCTGTTTTCATCATCAGCGGGGTTTGTACCGCATTTTTATCAAAAAAGGTTTTGGCATGGATCTCCTGGGCAAATCCGCCACCGGAGGCATCCACTTTGCTCAATGCACTGTTATAATAGGCATACTCGTTGGTATCGTAGTCTCCGGGAATCCAGAAAGCCGTATGATCACCGGTGAGGGCAAAACCCGTTAATTCATCCGCGATGATAAAATGATTGAGTTTATCCTGCTGCGGAAAAATATACCGGAAACCAACACCGTCATTGAATACACGGAACATCAGCTGGATCCGGATACCCGAACCTGATTTATCCGTCAGGGATAAAATCAACTGGCGGTAATTATTCCGGATCTGGCTTTGTTCACCCCATACCGGTTTCCAGTTTTCATCCACCAGTACGGAATCAATATGATCAAGACTGAACTGTTGTAAAGAGACAACCGGGTTGGCCAGTTTCATACCCACAACGGAAGGCAACACTACCGCTTTCCCTTTATAGGTTATACTGTACACCAGGCCGCCGGCGGTCTGATGCGTGACCAGTAATTGAATATTTTTATCAGGAGAAACCACCGTCAGTGACTGATCGGCATAGGCCAGCTGCACAAGCCCTGTTACAGCGAGGGCGGTGAGCAATCGTTTAAGTAACATAACAGGAAATTTTATATGAAGGTAGTACTTTTGTGTAATTAGTACACATTTCAGACTAACGCTTCTCAAACAGCCACCAATGCCGTTTCCGGGGCTTGATTTTGTAGTTGGTCCGGACGTATTGGGTAATATGATTCATAGCTTCTTCATAACTGTCGGTCAGCAGTACCAGTTCCATATCATTGGGAGAGATAGTGCCCTTATCCGCCATATCCTGTATTGTTTCCATTAATGGTGTATAATATTCTTTCCCAAAAAGCACGACCGGAAACTGACTGATTGTCCTGGTCTGTACCAGGGTCAGTGTCTCAAACAATTCATCCATTGTACCAAAACCACCGGGAAGGATGATAAAAGCATAGGAATATTTGACCAGCAATACTTTGCGTACAAAGAAATGTTCAAAGGTCACTGATTTATGTACATAGGGATTTTCTTTCTGTTCAAAAGGCAGCACGATATTGCAACCCACGGATTTGCCGCCGTTTTCGAATGCCCCGCGGTTCGCGGCTTCCATTATACCCGGACCACCACCGGTAAGCGTGGTAAATCCGGCTTCCGCAATCAGTTTACCGAATTCACGGGCCTGCTGGTAATAGGGATGATCTTCCTTGAAACGGGCCGATCCGAAAACAGTAATGCAGGGTCCGACAAAATGCAGTGCCCTGAATCCTTTGATGAATTGTTTAAAGACCCGGAAAGCAAAGAGCAACTCATATCCCCTGCTTTTCGGACCTTCGAGATAGACAGGTTCTTTAACGGGTATAACCGGATGTTTTTTCGATTTTAAGGATGCTTCCATAGTTAGCTGTAAATTGCCTGACAATTTAATCATTTATACAATGCGAATTATTTCCTACAATGTAAACGGGATACGGGCAGCTATCAAAAAAGGATTTATTGACTGGTTAAAAACAGATCCGGCGGATGTGATCTGTCTGCAGGAAACCAAGGCAGTCCGGGGTGATGTGGATACCAAAGCGCTGAATGATCTCGGTTATCATGATTACTGGTTTAGCGCACAAAAAAAAGGATACAGCGGCGTGGCCGTATTTACAAAAATAAAACCCGATGCCGTTGAACTGGGGAATGGTCATGGACCAAGTGATGATGAAGGCCGGGTGATCCAGTTGCAATTCGGGGATATCCGGCTGATCAATGCTTATTTTCCCAGTGGTACCAGTGGTGATCTGCGGCAGGATTTTAAATATGAATGGCTGGATGAATGTCTGAACTGGCTGAATAAACTGAAAAAGAAAAATCCGAAACTCATTTTATGTGGCGACTATAACATCGCCCACAATGAAATAGACATCCACGATCCCAAAGGCAACAAGAACTCTTCCGGTTTTCTTTTACCCGAGCGGGAATGGATGACAAAATTTTATGAAAGCGGTTGGGTGGATACCTTCCGTGAATTTCATCCGGAACCACATCGTTACAGCTGGTGGAGCCAACGCTTCCCTTCAGTGCGCCTGAACAACAAAGGCTGGCGGATCGACTATATAAATGTTACAGAATCGTTGAAAAAGCAGCTTAAGGATGCTGAAATATACCCGGATGTGAAACATTCTGATCATTGCCCGGTATATTTAGCACTGAGTTCGAAATAAAAAAATCCTGCTGGATAATAACCGGTCCGATTAATTTGCAGCATGATCGTATACAATGTCACCACCAAGGTTATTCATGCCGTAGCAGCCGACTGGCTGAACTGGCTGAAAACAGAACATATTCCCGATTTGGTCAATACCGGCTGTTTTACCCATGCCGTAATACTTCATCTTACAGAGGCAGATGACGAAGAAGGGATTACCTATGCCGTACAATATCATGCGGAAAGCCAGGCTTTGTATAACCGGTATATGGATAAATTCGCAGTGGAAATGCGGAAAAAGGCGTTGGATAAATGGGGTGACCGGGTTATATCATTCCGCACCCTGATGCGCCTTGTGCATTGATTGTGCAAAAGAAATAAATTCCGCTGGCAATCTTTTTTCCGGTGCAGATCGCCTGAAACCCGCCTCCCTGCCCGTTTCCGGCGATCGAAATGATGAAAGCCTTGCTACATAAGGGTTTCACCGGACCGGCTCCCAAAAAAATGGTTTATTTCAACTCAATAAATCCGCTGAAATCCTTATTGGGTGCGGATTTCACGTGTTTTTCCCATATTGATAAAACGGATATTTTTTTTGCTGGTATTAAAAAGCAGTTAAATTTGCCGCCGTCACTTAAATCACATAAAAAAGCAAATCATGAACAAAGCAGAATTGATCACTAAAGTATCTGAAGATGCCGCCATCACAAAAACACAGGCAAATGCGGCGCTGGATTCTTTTGTAGAAGCAGTCACCAAGACATTGAAAGCAGGTGGAAAGGTAACCCTCGTAGGATTTGGAACATTTTCTGTATCCAAAAGAGCTGCCCGTAACGGTCGTAACCCCCAGACTGGTGCTGTGATCAAGATCAAAGCCCGTAAAGTGGCCAAATTCAAAGCTGGTAAAGAGTTAGCCGGTAAATTATAATCGCCGGCATATAGTAAAAAAGCTCCTGTGCTTATTTCAGTACCGGGGCTTTTTTACTGAAAAACGGTCTATTTTTGCATTTAATCAATAAAAACAATCAACATGGGTAGAGGAGATAAAAAAACAGCAAAGGGCAAACGATTCAAAGGTTCATTCGGCAAAAGCCGTCCTGCCATTTCTGTTGCGGCCAAGAAAAAAGCAGCCGCTAAAAAAAGCAGCAAATAAACAGTATTCTCAGCCCGGCAGGTTTTCCTCCGGGCTGATCTATTACTAACCCTAAATAACAGGGAATTACAGGTTTGTTTTCCGTTGCATCAGCTGATCTCTTTCTTCTGAGATCACATTGAGCATACTTTCGAGCTCACCGATCCGCTTCAACTGACTTTCCAGTTTCTTATTGGCATCCACCATTACCTGCATATCGGTATTCAGTTCCTCCAGGTAAAGCACCCGCTTCTGCAATTGCTGGCGCTGAAATTCGGCATCCCTTAATTGCTCTTCCACGGTAGCCAGTGTTATCTTAAGCTGCCTGTTCTCATCATTGTTCGCGTTATACTTCAGTTTCTGTTCCTCGTAATCGCGGCTGAGTTTCTGATAGGTCTCACGCAGCTCATCAAACTCCATACTCAGTTTACGGGAACCCGCTACCTGTTGTTCCAGCTTCTGCATTTTAGACTGCAGTATATTAAACTCACTGTAGGCACTGTCCAGCATGGCATTCATTTCCGTGGTCAGGTGTTCTTTCTGACGGCTATTGGTGATTTCCTTATCCTTTTGGGAGAGTTTGTATTGCAGGTCTTCGATCTGTACACTCAGTTCTTCGTTAAGTTTTAAAATCTCCTGTTGCTTTTCTTCTGTTTCCTTCACGATTTCAATCTGTCCCAACAACAGGCTGACCTTTTCATTATGCTCCATCAGGCTGTGCTGGGCCCGCCGCAATTGCTCCATATAATCCGGCTTTTCACCCGCAACCGGTGCCGGATGGGCACTGGCCGCACGCAACAATTCAATCTCCGCCATCAGTTTTTTATTGACAATACGGAGGTCTTCTGCCTCGGCTGCATGCAGACGGGCCGACTCCTCCGCTTCCTGTATTTTTTTCTTCCCCTGATCCGGTTCACGGTGTTCCCGGGGAGTCCCACTGTTTTTCTTTAATGATTCAATTTCGGCCTGGAGTTTTTTATTCTGCGCCCGTTGTTCATCAGCTTCGATAGAATAGATCTCATAGTTCTCTTCCGCTTCCATCAGTCTCCGTTGTAATTCGGCGATTTCCTGTCCACCCGAAACCGCACCGCCTTTACGCAGGGATTCAAGCTCCGTTTGCAGTTTCTTATTCTTTATCTGCAATTCTTCTATTTCGATGGATACATCATCGGTACTGGTTGATGCTACCGATAATTTATAACGCAGGTCCTCCAGTTCTTTATCGCGGAGTTCTGTATCGTTAAAATATTTCAGCTTCCATACTTCCAGCTCCCGGAGTACTTTACCGTTGGCATCGGAAGTAACATCCTTGAGGGATTTACGACTGATCAGGAAGAAGTGGATAGTGATGCCCAGGGTGATTGCTCCCAGCATAAGTATAATAACCTCTATGACGGACAACTGGAGGGTGGGCATAAGAAGATAAGTCAGGTTCGTAAACTATTAAAAATCCGGGAAATAGGGTTCAATAGTTTTTCACAGGTGTGCTTTCAAAGCCCGCACAAGATAGTATTCCCTGCGAATAAAATACGCGTAAAAACACTGAGGAAAAACCCGTATCAGCCCCTGACGAGGGTACCTACTTTCTCCCCGGTAACCACACGGCGGAGATTGTCGGGCTTGTTCATGTTAAATACAATAATGGGCAGCGTATTCTCCATACACAGCGTGAAAGCCGTCATATCCATCACTTTAAGGTTCTGGGAGAGGCATTCCTGGAAAGTAATAACATTGTACTTCGTAGCGGTAGGGTCCTTTTCCGGATCAGCGGTGTAAATACCATCCACCCGGGTACCTTTAAGGATCACGTCGGCATTAATTTCGATGGCCCGGAGTGAACCGGCTGTATCCGTGGTAAAATACGGGTTACCCGTACCGGCCCCAAAGATCACCACACGGCCTTTCTCCACGTGACGGATAGCCCGGCGACGGATATAAGGTTCAGCAATTTGTTCCATTTTGATGGCGCTCTGAAGCCGGGTATATACCCCGATGCGTTCCAGTCCGGCCTGCAGGGCCATGCCGTTGATCACAGTGGCCAGCATGCCCATATAGTCCCCATGTGCCCGTTCGATCCCGGTATCTGCCTCATTCATACCCCGGTAGATATTGCCACCACCGATTACTATGGCCACCTGTACACCCAGGTCGGTAACAGATTTGATATCATGCGCATACTGTGCAATCACATCAGTATCAAAACCAAAGCTTTTGTCGCCCATTAAGGCTTCACCGGAAAGTTTGAGGAGAATTCGTTTGTACTTAGGTAACATGGGAGGAATTTTTCGCTGCGAAGATAAGGGAAAATAGGTTGGTTGACAGAGCCGGAAAAGCGACTGACAAACCGGTAGGCTGTCGCCCGATTGTGCATAATTAGCTGTAACTACCGGTTGACACTGGATTTCAGCCGGTTTATCATGTTGAGTCCATTCGGACAGTCACCTGGAGGCACATACGCTAAAAAACAGGTCCCGGACTGATGACTTTCTTTTTTTTTTGCGATGTGAGTATGAAGAAAGCCCCTGGCTGCACTTTATACTGGATTTGATTGTATTTTAGGGATAATTATAACCTGCTTTACCTTCATCCGGCGTAATGGACATTGAACGGCAATTTATTGGCTTAAAAGAATCCGACGAAAAGGTATTACAATACATCTATGTAAGTAATTACCCGAAAGTTGAACAATTTATTCTCGGCAACAGCGGAACGACCGATGATGCCCATGATATTTACCAGGAAGCCTTTCTGGCGGTCTGGAGAAATGTACAACTGGATAAATTCAGGCCACAAAATGAAACCGCAGTAGCCGGCTATATTTATCAGATTGCCAGGAATAAATGGCTGGATCAACTGAGATCAGTGAAAAACAAAAAAACAGCAGACTTACCGGATGAAATCAGCCATCAACTGGCCGATACCCCCCAGCTGGATGACGCGGAAATGGGATATCTCGAATTGGTAAAGGAAGAATATGAGCGTCTGGGTGATCCTTGCCGGGAACTGCTGAACCGGTTCTATTTTAAAAAAGAATCGATGCGTGAAATAGCAGCTCATTTTTCCTGGACAGAAGCCAGTGCGAAGAACAATAAATACCGCTGCCTTCAGCGATTGAGGAATATGGTTATTAATAAAAAGGAAAACGGTATCCCTTGAAACAACAGTACGACATATCACCCGACGAGTTCGACCTGATCGAACGTTACCTGGGTAAAACCCTGACCGGGGAAGAATCCGCGGCTTTTGAAAAAAGACTGCAGGAGGAACCCGTATGGAAAGAAAAAGTAAATGAAGTAAACTTACTGATGCTGGGCATCCGTGAAACCGCCCTGGTGGAAAAACTGGAAGGGTTTCATCATGCACTGGTCGGCGAAAGCCTTATAAAAAAAACTAAACCCGTGATCTCCATGGCCAGGGTCTGGCTGGTGGCCGCCTCCTGCATAGCCCTGTTGGGCCTGGGCTATTGGTGGTTGATGGGCAGTGAAAGTAAATACGATAAAATGTATGCGGCTTATTACCAACCCGACCCCGGATTACCCACCACAATGAGTGTGGCCAATAATTACCAGTTCGACAAAGGGATGGTGGCTTATAAAGCCGGTGATTACCGGGAAGCCGCTGACATATGGCTGGGATTATCACAATCAATGCCCGGCAATGATTCACTTTTTTATTTTCTGGGTGTGGCCGAACTGGCTTTACAACACCGGGATAAAGCACTGAATTATCTTAAGCCCCTGGCGGCTGACCCGCAAAAACCGTATTCAAAAGAAGCCTGCTGGTATACCGGACTCCTGCTCCTGAAAGAAGGAAAGACGGAAGAAGCAGCCGCTTTTTTCCGGAGATCACAACATCCGGAAAGCAAAAAGTTATTACTGGAACTTAACCAATAAACCATGCGCAGGAAACACCTCGTTCTACTGGCCACTATAGCTGGCCTGGCCCTCCTTTTGCCTACCATTGCCCAACTTGCTTCGAACGGAGGATCTGCGCTGGAAAAAGCGCTGGAAAACAAACAATACAAAACAGCCGACAGCCTCCTGCAAGCTGAACTGGCCGGCTTTTATGCCAGCGGCCGGCTCGATACCATTGCTACTTATGTAACAGCCGCCGGCACTATTGCCTATGAACAATATGGAGCAGAAAAAGCAACCACTGCCGTATTCCGGTTTATTGACACCCTGGAAGCCCGGAAAGCATCACCCAGAACACTGGTAAAAGCCTGCCGGGAAGCGGCCGAATTTTTTGCCAATAATGGTCAGAACAGTGAAGGGTTCCG
>CAZLRY010000122.1:0-8867 GCA_964561675.1 uncultured Chitinophaga sp. | reverse complement strand
GTCTCTTTGAGCGGAATCAGGGTGTTACCGGTGGCATAAAAGGATCCGTCATTGGCCCGCGCGGCGGAAAAACAGGCGATTAAGAAGAAGATGAAAAAGAGGCGCATACGTATTTTTTTACCGTTTAAAGGTATTTCAAAAGATTGAACGGGCAGGGTCGGTTATCTATCCCCGCCCGGCAAAAAAAAATTAAACGCTTACCCAACCCTTCAGGAGCCATGTACAGTTACTATATTAGATGACCCAAGTTTTACATAACACACCCCTGTTGACAGACCCTGCCGCCATACTGATTGAAGGTTGCCTCCGCCAGGACAGCCAGAGCCAGGAACAATTGTACCGGTTCTGCTACCCGGACATGATCAAGATCTGTTTCCGATATGCCGGAGATATGGATGGAGCCGGACTAATCTTCAACAATGCCATGCTCCGGGTGTTCCGTCATCTGAAACAATACAAGCACGAAGGAAAACTGATGGCCTGGATCAAGACGATCGTGGTGAACTGCTGCATCGATTATGCCCGTGAAAGAAGCCGGTTCCGGAGCAACCAGTCACTTGATGAAGGAGAGGAAGAACAGTCGATCCCGCCCGATGTGCTGGACCGGGTATCCGCACGGGAAATACAGCAGCTCATCCGTGAGCTCCCAAGAGCTACAGCTACTGTGTTCAACCTGTATATCTATGAAGGATTCACTCACCGCCAGATCAGCGAAAGCCTGGGTATTGCGGAAGGCACATCCAAATGGCATGTGAATGAAGGGCGGCGGTTACTGAAAGAAAGCCTGCGGGTATTTATTAATCATTGAAAGAAATGCTATGCGTGAAGAGAATAAGGATATGGACAAAAAACTGAGACAGCTGGAAGAGCAGTCGCTGCCGGATCTTACCCGGCAGGATGAGCATTGGAAAAAAATGCAGGGACTGATAGACAACCCACTCCCTGATACAAAACCGATGGCGGATTGGAAATCCTCATTATGGGTGATGGCCATCTTCGGGTTTGTTTTTTTATATTGGATTGGCAACCTGATTTTCAGTACAAAAACACCCGACGCAACTGCTATTAAAGCTGATTCGGAAATATTGTCTGCTGATACCAGTGGCCGGGATACCATAAAGCTCTATCGCCGCGAGCTTCAGCTCAGCAAAGACAGTATTCAATTATCCGCCCTGACAACCATGAGGGTGAAAGACAGCCTGATTTATATTCAGCCCCTTTCCCCCATAAAAACCAACCACTCAGTACAAGTTATGCCTGCTGTGAAAAACAGTACACCCCGAAAACTGGTTCGTGCGAGAAACAGTAATAATAATGACACGTTAATTTTAGTCAGTCCGGCACCCCCTCCGGCTGATACTACCCCGGTTAAAAAAGGCATGACTCTTGACGAATTTTTCAGTCAGCTGAAGAAACCGGAACAGCATTTCCGGATCGACAACCGGAGAGACACCTTGCTGACGGGACTGGATGGCACGGTGCTGTTCATTCCGGCAGGAACCTTTGCTGCCAAAGATGAAGTGCAGCTGACCATGACGGAATATTATAGCTACACCGATATCATCACTCATCAGCTTAGTACCTGCTCAAACGGGGCTCCTCTCGTCACGGGTGGCATGATCCATCTGACGGCAACCGCCAACGGAAAGGAAGTGAACATCCTTCCTTCGAAAGCGATCCGGTGGTTTGTACCGGATACAGCTGCGAGTCTCGGTCAGATGCAGTTATTCAATGGAGTAACAAATAATAATCAGGCCCGTCGCCAGCTACTAAATGAAGAAGGCGATACCATGACCATGTCCAACAGCCAGGCATTGATCAATTGGTTGCCCAATGAAATGTATTTCACCACTACCTATTTTACGACGACTGTAAGAGTACTGGACCTGCGCAATGAACCATTTAAAAGCCGCAGCACCCGGAAAGGTATGATCGGAAAATTTTATATTGATCCCAACAGTAACCTTACCCGTGAAGAAATCAAAAAACAAATGACAGACCGTTTTGACTACCATCGGGTAGTGGTAAGAAAACAACGGGAACGATATGGATTCTTCTATAAACTAACTCCCCGTTTTATGCGCCGGAGCCCGGATAACCCATCTTCACAACCTGTCGGTGATTCAGCCTGGATAGATCCGGTGATTGCAAAAGCATTCCGGTTGACACCAACTGACACACTGATCTCCAGGAATACCTCAGTCGGTATGAGCTACCGGGGTATCCGGATGGCCAGTCCGGTAAAAGGGGTTGATACCTTGCTTAGCAATGCCAACCTGAATAGTCTGGCCAAACGATTCAGTGTGGATATCCGCGAACTCGGCTGGATCAACTGCGACCGGTTCTACCGCGATAATGGCCCCCGGATCGATTATATCGTGAATCTGGGCGATACCGCCTCTAACTACTATACCCTGTTGGTCTTTGACAATATAAAGTCAATGATCAATGGAACGGTATCGGGCAAGCAGGTCCGGTTCAACCAAATGCCCCTTGGCTTAAAAGCCAGGCTGATTACGGTAGGAATCCGCGATGGGAAACCGGTAGCTGCCATGCAGCCCGTTACCATCGACAAACAAGTGCTGGAAGGATTGAAATTCGAGGAAACCTCGGCCCCGGTCTTTAAGGAGCAGGTTGCCACACTAGACCGCTGAGGGGTATTTCCGGGTAGTTAGACTTAGTTTGGTTATTTTTGCACCTCACTTATTTTTTGCGAAAATGACCATGCCCAAACGCTATTTGATTACTTCCGCCCTCCCCTACGCCAATGGCCTCAAGCACGTAGGACACCTGGCAGGTGCTTATATTCCGGCTGATATCTATGCCCGTTACCTGCGGGCGCAGAAAAGAGATGTGGTGTTTGTCTGTGGCAGTGATGAGCATGGCACGGCCATCCCTATCCAGGCCACCAAGGAAGGTACTACGCCCCGTGCCATCATCGACAAATACCATGCAGCCATGAAACAGGACTTTGAAGACCTGAGCATGAGCTTTGATATCTACCACCGTACCAGTGAGCCCATCCACCATGAAACGGCACAGGAATTTTTTACTTACCTGAATGACCGGGGAGAACTTGAAGTAAAAGAAACGGAGCAATATTTTGACGAAGAGGCGAACAGCTTCCTGGCCGACCGCTATATCAAGGGTACTTGCCCCAACTGTGGCAGTGACCGTGCTTTTGGAGATCAATGTGAAACCTGTGGGCGTACCCTGAGTCCGGATGAACTGATCAACCCGGTCAGTACGTTAAGCGGAAAGGCACCCATCAAGAAAAAAACTTCACACTGGTATCTGCCTCTCGGTAAACATGAAGCGTTCCTGCGCGAATGGATACTGGAGCAACATAAAGACGACTGGCGTCCGACTGTAATCGGCCAGTGCAAGAGCTGGATCGAGGGCGGCCTGCAATCAAGAGCCGTAACCCGTGACCTGGACTGGGGGATTAAAGTGCCTGTGGCCGGAGCCGATGGCAAAATGCTCTATGTGTGGTTTGACGCCCCGATTGGTTATGTCAGTGCCACCAAACAATGGGCCCTGGATAATAACAAAGACTGGAAACCTTACTGGTACGACCAGGACACCAAACTGGTGCATTTCATCGGCAAAGACAATATTGTATTCCATTGCATCATCTTCCCGATCATGCTGAAACTGCATGGGAATATTTTACCTGCAAATGTACCGGCCAATGAATTCCTGAATCTCGAAGGCGACAAGATGAGTACCAGCCGTAACTGGAAACTCGATATGCGGGATTATATCAATGATTTTGTGAAACAGGAAAACGGCGGCACCCAATGTGTGGATATGCTGCGCTATTACCTGACACAGATCGCACCTGAAACCAAGGACAGTGAATTCATGTGGAAGGGATTCCAGGATGCGGTGAACAGTGAACTGGTCTCCATCTTCGGCAATTTTGTGAACCGGACCTGGGTGCTGATGCATAAACTTTGCGGGGGAAAAGTACCCCGGCTGCATGAAGAACTGCTGGATGAAAATGACCGTGGATTAGCTGCCGATATTAAACAAGCCAGCTTGAAAATCGAAGGCTTGCTGGAAGAATATAAATTCAGGGAGGCCCTGTTTGAAGTCATTGATCTTTCCCGCAAGGGAAACCAGTATATGCAGAAAAAAGAACCCTGGATTGTGGCGAAAAAACTCGCTGAAAATCCGGAGTTGCAGAAGAATATCGACAACTGCCTGCACCTCTGCCTGCAGCTGACGGCTAATCTCGCGATACTGGTCAATCCTTTTCTTCCGAACACAGCAACTAAAATGCTGCACATGATGAAAGTCGTGGATAAGATGCTGGATTGGACGAATGCCGGGAAAATGAATTTACTAAGCGTGGGGTATACCTTACGTGAACCACAATTGTTGTTCCGGAAAATTGAAGACACGGAAATCGCTGCCCAGATTGAAAAACTTAAAAGCGGATTAAAGCAAATGGAAGAACCTAAGAAAGAAGAAGTAAAACCGGAAGTGCCGGCGAAAGCGGTTATCCAGTTTGATGATTTTGCGAAAATTGAACTGAAGACTGGAACCATTTTATCAGCTGAGAAAGTAGAGAAAGCAGATAAACTGCTCAAACTGTCGGTTGACCTTGGCAGTGAAACCCGCACGATAGTGAGTGGGATTGCCCTGCATTTCCAGCCCGAAGAGATCGTTGGCCGCCAGGTGACGGTCGTGACTAATCTCGCTCCGCGTAAAATGCGGGGTATTGAAAGCAACGGAATGATTCTGATGGCAGAGGACAAGACCGGTAAACTACATTTTATACAGCCTGGCCAACCGATTGATCCGGGATCTACGGTCAGCTGATAGTTGGAGGTTGGAGGTTCGAGGTTGGAACAGGTTGAAAGAACTGGAGAGGTTGATAGGGTTTATGAAGGGATTCTTTTGGGGGGTAGGGATTTGTGTAACTTTATGAAAACAGGGATAGCCATTGACATCAAATCGCAGCAGTAAACGAATACTGAAGATTACCGGTATCATTACCGGTACCCTGCTCCTGTTGCTTTTTGCATTTCATACCTGGATCAATTATAACGCGCGGCATATCATCGAGGATCTGGTGGAATCCAGGTCAAAAGGCCGGTTGAAAATGAAGCTAGAAAAATTCCGTTTCAGCTGGTTCAGCCGTAAAGTGGAACTGACCAATGCCGTCATATATACCGCCGATTCAGTGAATGCGGTTACTGCTTACCGCTTCCAGGTTCAGCATATAAAACTTTCTGTCCAGAAAATATGGCCGATCATTTTCGATAAAAAACTCCTGATTGATTCGTTGAATCTTGAACAACCGGAGATTACTGTAACCCGGCTGAAACATTTACCTGCCGACACGGCCAGTAAAAAAGAAGTATCTATACCGGAAGAACTTGGCAAAATTTATACATCTATTCAGGATGCGCTACAGGCCTTAAAAGTCAACCGCTTCCAGATCGACAATGCGAAATTCACCTTACTCAATAAAATCCGGCCGGATCAGTTACCCCTGTCGATCAGCAATATTCACTTTCATATTGATAACCTGTCGGTCGATACCGGCACCCTAAAGGGAAATGAAAAACTTTTTTTCAGTGACAACGTGGTCCTGAATGCCCGCAACCAGGATATTGTATTTCCGGACGGCAGGCACCGGCTGGCCTTTCGTCATTTCCGGATCAACCTGAAACAACAGCTGGTGGAATTTGACAGTTGCACGATGGTCACCGAACAGAAAGACCGGGGAAATTCCCGTTTCCGGGTATTCTTTGATACGTTACGGCTGGCCAATATTGATTTTGATACCCTGTACCGGTCTGAAGTCATCAAAGCAGATACCGTGTACTGCCTGAATCCCCGCTTTGACCTGGATGTGGAAGGAAACAGCCGTCGTAAAACGGGCGAAAAACGGACGGCCCCTAAACTGGAGGAAATCGTACAGCAGCTGACCGGAGATCTTTTGCTGGATCATGTGATTGTTAAGAATGCCGATTTTCATATAAAAACAAATATTGATCAACGACCAGCTTCCTTTGAATTTACGAAGAACAATTTTGAGCTGCAGGGATTGAAGGTATCCCAGCATGCCCCACGGCCGCTTACGGTAAAAAGTGTGGCCCTTGCTATCCGCAATTATGAAAATTTTATACGGGACAGCACCTACAAACTGAAATTCGACAGTATCGTTATCCGGGAAGACCGGGTCTACCTTGACCGTTTTGAATTCCAGAAACAAATCGGTGGAAAAATTACGAACAGTTTCAGTATTCCCCGTTTTGAACTAAGCGGACTATCCTGGGATGATCTCGTATTTAACCAGCAACTGAAAGCGAAAGAAGCCACTTTATATCACCCTTCCATTAATTATAGTGCAGCCATCAACGTTTCCACAAAGGGGAAGGGGAAGAAGAGTATTTTTTCCACACTGGCGGAAATTGGCGAACTGATTCAATTGGAGAAAATGAATATCCTGGATGGGCAGATTGATATTTCCTTAAAAAATAATACATCCATTCAGCTCAAAGAAGCTACAATGACGATCCGTACCAAGACCTTATTTCTGGCTAAGAAAGCGCGCGCCATTGAACATGCAGTGGATTACCTGGCATTCTCCACCGGACGAATCAAATCGGGTAAACTTGAAATACAACTGGACGATGTTAAGTATACGGGCAATATGAACGGATTCCTGCTGGCACGTAAAGCCCGGGTAACAGACAAGGAGAGCCGGATGGACATCTCTGCTGAAAATGCAGCTGTGGATGATATATTGACTGATGAAGAAACCGGTGATATTGCAGCCACTGGTATACGTTGGGATAAAGCCGATGTCTGGTTATTAGTAGCCCCTCCTGGAAATAGCCCAACGAAACAGCCAGCGATTGAACTGAAAGACCTTTCAGGGGCTAACACCCGGGTATTGATCAGTACAGGCAGCAAAACCATCCGCTCCTTTATTAATGAACTAAAACTGGAAGAGTTGGTCAGTGAGGATGGCAGGCCTTTGTATTTAAAAAACCCGGTCATCCGTGGAGATTATGCCGAGCTGAAAGACAGTATTACTCATTTTTCAGTGAAGAAATTCAGTATTGAAGACAAACGCCTTTCTGTTCTAAATGATGTAACCTATGAGCATACCCGTCAGCAAAACAGCACCCGTTTGCGTATCCCATCGGTGTCGGTTATTCCGGATATAAATGAGATGCTGAACGGGCGGTACATGATGGATCAACTGGTATTAAACAAGCCTGTCCTCACCGCAGATCTGAGTGACGAAGGAAATAAAGCTTTCCTCCCTCCCACTCATATCGGACATTTGCTGGTTACTCAGCCAGAAATCCGTTTCAGCCTGGCCGGAAGAAATGGCAGTATCCATATTGACTGGCACGGAGCTATTGAAAATGATAATAAGGTGGAGATCCGGCAACTGGATGTCCGCCAGCATCAACCTGAACTGCGGCTGGAATCAATGGAATTGAATCTGGATCATTTTCGTTATCAGAGTCCGAAGGGTAAACACTATGATGCGGGAGCCGGGAATATAGAAACTGTAATTAATAACCTGGTTTATCATCCGGCGGATGATGAACCAGCTGATTGGACGGCCACCGTAAGCCAGTTCACCGCCCGTCAGTTTATCATCGATAGCATGGGTAAGAAAAACGGTATCCTGCATGTGGAAACTGCCGCTATCCACAACATGGAGATCAACAGCGATATACTCACTGACCCTTACCGGCTCGTT
Source organism: uncultured Chitinophaga sp. (assembly GCA_964561675.1). GTDB lineage: Bacteria > Bacteroidota > Bacteroidia > Chitinophagales > Chitinophagaceae > JJ008. The sequence goes on along the minus strand of CAZLRY010000122.1, from coordinate 1,129 downwards.
GCAGGAAATACACGCTTTCGTCTCGAACGGTTTACCGGGCAGTACCGGGATGCCGTTAAGCAATTCAACTGGAAGCATGCCGGATATAGTCAGCTTACACATATGATCACACTGGATACCTTTGCCTATCGCCATAGTCTGGATGTGGATTCCTTTATATCCCGTCAGCAATACCAGAAAGATTATATCGCAGTTGGATGTGGTCCGATGGAAATCGGTCCGGTTAACCGGAAACGGTTTTTGGAGGACAGTATATTTCAGATTGGAAAAATTAAAATTGAACAAGCCTGGTTCACGGATTATAAAGACAAGCGCTTACCTTTTGCTGCCGGAAATATCCGCCTGCTTCCCGTTAATATGGTCAGGCATATCCCGTTCAAAATTTCGGCGGATACGATCCAGGTGAATCCGGGATCTGTGGATTATACCGAGTTCAACGATAAAACCCAGGCAGCAGGAACGATACCCATCCGCCGAATGGATATCACTTTGCTCAATGTCAAAAATCATGATATCCGGAAGCACGATAGCCTGACCATCCGGGCCACTGGTTATGTAATGGATTCCATCTGGGTCCAGTTAAGATTAAAAGAATCCTATACCGATTCGCTTGGTGGCTTTAAAATGACCTTGCGGGCCAAGCCGGGTAATCTGGCCGTATTGAACCCGGTGCTGATTCCGCTGGTATCTGCGAAACTGATTTCCGGGGAGGTTGATACGTTACATCTTCGGGCAACTGGCCGCGAGTATATGACCATCGGTGAAATGCAAATGAATTATAGAAATCTGAAATTCCGCTACCTTAAAGATGGGAAAGATGAAAAGCAACGCTTTTTTACCCGTTTGAAAAATTACATCGCCAACACCTTTGTTATCCGGAAAAATAACAGTTCCCGAACCGGCCATGTTTTTGCGCTCCGGGCCCGTGACCGGTCGGCCATTAACTACCTGCTCCGTATTACCCTGAGCGGAGTGAGCAGCAGCGCCGGGGTCACCAAAAACAAGAAACTGTACCGCAGGTACCTCCATGAGCTGGAGAAAAAAGGCCTGCCTCCCCCGTGGTATGAATAAGCTATAAACCCGGTTTTTCCGGTTCACAAAAAATCTTATCTTCGATTTCAAATTAGTT
>CAZLRY010000121.1:0-8873 GCA_964561675.1 uncultured Chitinophaga sp. | reverse complement strand
TCCGCTGTATATATTTAATCCAGTTCCCATAATAAATAACCCGCTTCCCGTTCCCCTGTTCAAAGAACGGCGAAAGTTGTTCAGTCAGCCAGCTTTCCACCTGCCCGTAAGTGGTATCTCCCTTTTCAACGGCTGAAATGATATTGCTTTGCGTGGTGAAATACAGGATCAGCTGTTCTTTTGTCATCTCCACCTGGTTCCTGAAGCGGTCTTCATAGTTTAAGACCAGTCCCCGGGGTTGTAAATTTTCAGCTGACCAATCATACTCATTGTTTCGGGGCGGAGAAGGAAACTTCTTCAGATATACATCCGGGAACCATTGCCTGAAATCATCATTACCTTCCATTTCTGCAATAAAATGATTTTCGTAAATCGTCAGCCAGCCTCCGGGTTTAAGCAGCCGACGGACTTCGGCCAGAAAGCGGTCAATATCAAACCAGTGCACCCCCGAACTTACGGTGATCAGGTCGAAAAACTGGTCGTCAAACGGTTGTTGCTCGGCCGGGGCAACCGAATACCGGATCTTATCCGGAGCATGGGCCAGGCTCAGCATGGCCGTTGAAATATCCGTACCATACACTTCATCCGCCACATCCAGCAGTGCCTTGGTGGAGAGCCCGGTGCCACAGGCAATATCCAGGGCTTTTCCCACGCTTTGTCCGGGAAACAGGTATTCCTGAATCCGGCCAATTGTATTACTGTGGAAATCCGGACGCCCTTTAGCGTAGCGGGTGGCAGCAGATATGGGGTCGAAGTAATTCATTGCTGTGATTACTGATCAAGAGGAAAGATAATGCACTTTTAAAATAAGATGTTGGTAACAGTTGTCGGCTCAAGGTCATGGTTAAACGAATAAGTTACTAATTTAACCTTTCCAGTTCAGGTCAACAAAAAAGCCCGGTCACACAGGCAGAACCTGCAGACCGGGCTTGTGTTGTTTTATTAGCTCATTGCTGTCCGGGTACCAAAAGCTTGGTAAAGGACAACGATCCCAGTAACCACCTGTTATCCTGCCGGATATAGACTTCCGTGACCATAAAGGGATTAGTGACTTCATTGCCGCCAACAACTGCCAACAGAGTGATCCGGTTAAGAAGGATGGCCGTGTTATCGATAATGTTTACCGAGAATTCATGCACATCGGCTTTCTTGTACCAGATACCTCCCGAGCGGATGATCCCCAGTTCCTGATCCCGGCCCCAGCTGCCACCCATATGCACATACTGCGATTTCGCATGAAATAACAGGGCCAGAGAATCTGTATTCTTGTCGGACATCCATTGCCATTTCGTTTTCGAGAGGGCGATAAGCTCCTGTTCTGCGGGCGTTTGCTGTGACGCCAGACTTCCATACATGAACAGACTGATTATGGTTGCGGTTAGAAGTTTCATTCTTGCTGATTGATTGATATAAAATTATTTTTTGGGGGCGGCTTCCACACCCATTGCATCCATGATCTGTTGGGTGTTTTTCGAGCCGGCTACTTCGATGGCTGATAAGCCGGCATTGAACTCCGCCAGTTCAGCTTTGGTGAATGTAATCGAATTCGCCACGATATTCTCTTTTAAGTGCACCAGGTTTGATGTACCGGGTATCGGAACAATCCAGGGTTTCTGCGCCTGTAACCAGGCCAGTGAGATCTGCGCAGCGGTAGCCCGTTTGCGAAGGCCCCATTCTTTTGCATAATCCAGGAGCCGGAGATTCTGTTTGATATTTTCCAGTGTTACCCGGGGCAGTATAGCCCGGAAATCACCTTGTATGAATCTGGAATTCTCATTGATTGCCCCGGCCAGGAAACCATATCCTAGCGGACACCAGGGTACAAAGCCAATACCCAGTTCTTCGCAAACAGCCAGGGTCCCTTTCTCTACATCTCTTGTCCAGAGCGAATATTCATTCTGTATAGCGGCCAGGGGCTGTTCTGCATTGGCCCTGCGAATGGTATTCAGACCTGGTTCAGAGAGTCCCCAATGCAAAACCTTTCCCTCTTTCATCAATTCTTTAATGGTGCCGGCCACTTCTTCAATCGGCACTTCGGGGTCTACCCGGTGCTGATAAAAGAGATCCACATAATCGGTACGCAGTCTTTTCAATGATCCATCAATCGCGCGACGGATATTCTCCGGCCGGCTGTTCAAAGCCCTGCCCCTGCCGTTCTGATGATTCGGGTCTACATTGAAACCGAATTTAGTAGCCAGCACCACTTCCTTCCGGAAAGGAGCAATGGCTTCCCCGATCTGTGTTTCATTGGTCATCGGCCCATAAACTTCAGCGGTATCAAAGAAACGAACGCCGTTCTCATAGGCAGTACGATACAACTTGTTCACATGGGCTTGCTCACGTACCCCGCCTCCGTAGAAACCAACTACAGGGAGACCACCCAGTCCCTGCGGCGTTACTTCCAGTTTTCCCAGCCTGCGTTTTTTACTGCCGGGAACATCAAAAGTCTCATGATCATTACTGGTTGCAGCACCTGCAGCAGCCAGTAAGGGCTGTGCAGCAAGCAGTCCTGCACCGGTCAGTATATTTTTTGCCAGGAAGTCCCGGCGGCTTTGTTGTTTCATAATTACTAATTTTTCCAAAGGTAAAAGCAGGAAAGCGATGGCTGCTTATACGGATTACGGATTCTCTTACCATTATCCCGGTTAAGGCTTTAGTGAGGCCTTTCTGCCCGGCGAAAGGTTTACATTTGTGAAAAGCCATTGGCAATGATCCCTGTTTATAAATTTGATTCCATTAAGGAGTACAACAATCTGAATGACCATACCACCAAACATCCCCTGGTAACGGTTATTGACTTTTCCAAGGCAAAGCCCCGTTCATGGGATGGTGCAAAGAACATAAAGATTAACTATGGCTTATTTGCCATTTTCTTAAAGGAAATCAAATGCGGCGACCTGAAATACGGCTGCAATTATTATGATTACGACCAGGGCACCCTGGTGTTCGTTTCACCCGGACAGGTAATGCAATTGGAACTGACTGGCGAACCCTATCAGCCAATGGGTCATGGATTGCTATTTCACCCGGACATATTACACGGTACCAGTCTCGGAAAGCTCATAAAAGAATATTCTTTTTTCGGATATGCCTCACATGAAGCATTGCATTTATCGGAAAAGGAACGACAAACGGTGCTGGATATTTTTTCCCGTATCAGCCAGGAAATGCGGGAAGGGGTGGATAAACACAGCCGCACACTCATCGTATCCAATATTGAATTACTGCTGAATTACTGCACCCGTTTTTATGACCGGCAGTTCATCACCCGCGAAAATGCGAATAAGGGGATTCTTGAAAAATTCGAAATCCTGCTGGATGATTATTTCACTTCTTCCCTGCTGCAGACGAACGGCCTGCCTTCAGTGAGTTATTGTGCTGCTGAGCTGAATCTCTCCGCCAATTATTTCGGCGACCTGATCAAAAAAGAAACCGGTAAAACCGCGCAGGAATATATCCAGACCAAAGTCATTGACGTAGCCAAAGAACGGATGCTGAATAGTTCACAGTCACTGGCTGAAGTCTCGTATGAACTGGGCTTCAAATATCCACAACATTTTACGAGGTTATTCAAACAGAAAACGGGCCTATCGCCGACTGAATACCGGAAACAACATTGATAAGTTCGAAGTACGAGGTACAGAGCATTCGCCGTAAAGTGGTTGAATTGGTTTCTCTAACTCAAAACGCTAAGAAAACCACTTCCTCATTCCTTATTCTATATTCCTTATTCCAGATTTCAAGCTGTTCACTCAGCCGAAGTGGGATCAATAACAGTCATCACTTCATTGACGGCATCGGCCGGAAATCCGCCCTGTTTGGCATGTTCACGGACCATTTCCTCATTGGGCACGATGTACACACAGTATATCTTATCGCCGGTTACATAGCTATGCAGCCATTGAATCTGGGGGCCCAGGTTGCTGAGCACGCCACAGGAGGTCTGGGAGATGCCTTTTAACTGATCAGAGGTTAATTTACCGGCTCCGGGAATTTCGCGTTCGATTACATACTTAGGCATAAAAGGTTGGTTTTGGTTTCCTACTCATATGGCTTTTCGGTTACGCCCCGTTTTTAAAGTAGTGACCGGACTCTACTGTTGTCTTTCCATTCAGTAAAGCCGGTTTAATTCGCTGACGTCAGTTCTGAATTTGAAATGAATATACTGAATTACCTGTGAAACGAACTGCTTTTTATGCCGGAGTTGAATTTTTCCAGCAGTTGCTCAAACTCCATCTCCACCGTCTCCAGCCTCCCGGTGCCCCGTATTTATCCAGACATTTCCGTTTGGCTTTCCGGTCGATCAGTAAATGATTGATCGTTTCGTTTAAGAAGATAAGTCGTCTGCCAAGTACCTTTTAGTTCTGATTATCACAAAAAAAAAGAACACTAAAAATCCAATATTTTTTCGACCCCCATTATGAGAAGAAAGAAATAAATGCGGGTATAAATCCTGCAATTTAAAATAATTGAAAAGTAATATTGTTAGTACGTTTATGTAAACAAATATGATCTTTTATTCCAATTAAGAACAATACTTTTTTTGTATCTAAACCTATTCACAAAGTGTTGCATATTTTTTATAATCAACCCATCCAGTATCCATAAAATTATCGACATAAACCCGGCAGACCTTCTTATTAAAATATAATTTGCTGTTTTGGGGATTGTCAATATCATACTTTACAAGATATTCGCCTTCCTTTTCATCAATCTGACGCAGTGATGAAATCATTTCTACATTTCTATACTTTATACTTTTATGCGTAAATTCATAATAAACAGAGAATTTTGAACTTCGATGATTATGAATCCATCCTTTAGTAACTCCTACAGTAAACCTTCCTTTTGAATCTAAAATTCTTTTATATTTAATCTGTCGATTAATAAAGAAAAATGCGATGGATATAGAAAGTAAGATCCACGCATAAAGCAATAATCTATTCAATTTAATACTCACCATAAATTATATTTGACATACCTGTATACGCGGATTTCGGTGGGGTTGTATGGGCATGTGGTGAAGAGAGGAAGCATGGAATTGAATATTACTAGAATAGCCCTGAAGCCCCCATTTCACGGGCAAGTTTTAAAACAGCCTCATTCTCCCATTCTTGGGCTTGTTTAAAACGAAGTGGGAAAATGCTGATACCAACATAAATATTATAATGCAAACACATTTCAGCCCCTTCATAGTTGAAATCCCAATACAAGGAATCCAAATCATTCATTTTGGTTGTAAAATGAATATTCAGCTTTTCAGTCATAATAGCTGCTACCTGCGTGACCTGCTGCATCTCACAATTTTTCAGGAGGGTCACTTCAGTCCAGCCGTTTGAAGTGTCGGTTTCAAACTTTACCATTTCTGTATATCCGTTATGTTGTCTTATAAATATACCACCCCTCTCCGATCTCCCTGATCATAATGTATTCACGGGAACTCATTACTGGCAAACTCATCTTATCGTTCGTATAAAAATAGCCAACCGTATTGTCGATCATTCCTCCGATGTAGAAATCAAGCACAACCGCCGGTTTGCCCTCATACAAGTAAACGGAACTTATAAATAATTTACGGTATAGCGCCTTATGTTCACTAATCAGACTTTTACGCCCCCTGGTACCATCTTTTGTACTATCCAGATTCAGTATAGCCAGGTCTTTCAAACTTTCAAAAGCTATCCGGTTATTCAGAAAATGTTGTACAATGGTGTCATCCAGTGCGAGGGTGAGCCTGGCATTACCCAATTCGTTGTAGTAGTCCTCCCTGGACCGGAATATTGCAATGTCATTGTCTTTATCCTTCGATTTAGCCACAATCTCATCCACCTGCTGCAAGGTCATTTTCTCCAGTTCTTTTAATCCCATCTCAATCATACCCGTCATTGCCAGGCCACGGAAGGCCTCCAATTTCCATATGGCATCCTTTTCAAAATGCAGGTAGGTATCAAAGCCCTTACTCTCTGCATCCAGCAAAGTCATGTTCACTACAGCGGTACTGTCATTCTGCTCGAGTAAACGGAACTTAGTCTGTGTACCCTTCTGAAGATCCTGGCCATTGGGATTGCCGTTGTACTCTCCCGTACTATACTTTTGAATTTCTTTAAATTATTCTTTCCCAAAAATCTTTTTAGCAAGATCCATGGGTTCATAAGTCTGACCCCTGACAGATTTTACGGTCAAAAAAAGAAAAATAAAAACTATATAATATAGTGTCTTCATTTATTAGATAATTAACCGTCCGCAACACAGGCGAAATAAACAACCCGAATGTAACTATAACTTTGATTTGTACAAAAGTTATAGAAATAAAAGCAGCACAATCAGAGCATTACCGAAAATCCAAACTCAAGGGAGTGACCAATTCAATTCTCCAAAGCATACCGAATGTTAATCTGCGATGTGAGACAAAAGACCTAAGGATTTCGTCTTACATTCCTTACAATTTGCTTTAAGCCCTGAACTCGTAATTCAAAACATATAATGTCGGCAAAAAGAAAATTCTTCTTTTCCGACACCCGATTATCGGACAGCACGTCTAAAGTTAAACCCGTATTTGAAAAATCAACTATCCGGCTAACAAAAGCTCCTTCATTCAGTTTTAAAATAAAAAGCTCCTTTGAAGATTTCAGATTGGAAAGAAATTCATTCAGATTTTCAGCCTTTAACGATAAAGGCAAATCAATCGCGGGCACTTCTTTTCCACCGATTGTTAGCATTCTTTTGATCCAATTGGCAAAAACGAGATTTTCTATTTCCTTTTTAAGAATAACATAATACCCATCTAAAGAAGTAAAGTTATTGTCATATTTTTCTAATAAGGCCAGTTCATCATTAATATAAATCAGGCGGCCACCTACATTATTTGCAAATGAAAAATCACGTGGTTGGTGCAGTTGGCACCAGCCGCCGTTTGATAAGATTGAAGATATAATAGGAATGTGTGTCACAAATAACGAGCAGGGCTTACTGCATGGCTGAAATTCATTGCTTGTCCGCCTGGAACCGTTGCTAATTAAAGTTATAAAAGTAAAGGTTAACAAACAAAAGCTCAACAATGTACGTCCAGCCCAGATGAAGCAAAACAGCGATAAAATGACGATTGCTCCAATGTCCTGCTAGCCATGCAGCAAACCCATTGTTGTACGTTCGCTTTGCTACTTGTCGGTTATTTCTTTTGCAAATATTACAAAATCTGATTCCGTTTTAAAACTTGTTTTGTGAACATTTGATGATTTAATAATTACTGCTCTACAGTTTTTGTTATAAAATTTATCAAAAACACTTTTCTCATTATAGCCGTATTCTACAATTTCATTTGGATTTGGACTATCGGTACCGATATAATCTTTATAAATGGTTGATATGTTTAAAATCTTTCCGTTGAAAAAACCACATTGCTTCAAAGCAACTGTCAGTGATGTTGAATTATTGTACCTGGTATGCGCTAAGCCGAAGAAGCCAATGAATTTTGTTATATTTTGTTCAGTTATGATTTGTTTGATATTTTCCAACCAAACTTTGTTTCTCTGGTTAAGAGATAAACTAGGGGAAGCTTTATTTGTTATTGCATTATAAATGATTTTGTAATTGTCGCCATATAAAGTTTTAAAATCATTTTGATACGTCTGAAATGTTGAACTTAATTTGGATACCTCTTTTTTAAATTCTTTGTCGCCGAAAAATAAATTTCTGTTTCTGTTTAGAGTTTGAATGTCTTTAAATACTTTTTGCAGGTGAATTGGTATTGCAACATTAGGCTGAATTGCTTTTTCACATAATTTAAAGATTTCCTTTCTTTCAAAGTCAAGGCCGTAGATTACAATTTTTACACTGTCTGGTAGAAGTTTGTTGTAATTGTAAAGGTCGTTCCAAAAGTCTTTATAGTGTCCCCACAAATATGGCAAGGAATTGTTTTTAAGTATGGTTGTGTCACCTGATAGTAAGTATTTATTAAAAAAATATGCAGCGGAAAACCCTATTTCAAGAAAAACATCTTTTACTCCGTATTTTGAATTTAGATGCTTAATAAAGTTGAACTTGAATTCGGGTTCGAAGTTAATTGTGTGACTTTCTCCTAAAAAGAAGGCACTATAATTTGAGGGTTCAATAATTTCTTCAATAACTTTTTGATTGTAGAGTATTTTGTTAGAATTTGGAATAAAGTCAATTGGGCAATTGGCCTGCCCCAAAGCCTTGAAAGAGTAGAGAAATGTTAAAAGATAAAATAGTCGTTTCAAATTAACGGAATGTCTGTTTAATGTGACGTACAATACATTGATTGGCGCTATTAAAAATTATTATACTAATATCTATTTGAAAAACAACTCACAAACCGTTTATAAATGCTTCTTACCCGTTTATAAACGATCCGCTATTTCTTCAATCCCATCTTATCACCCGGAAAATATTTCGTGCAGAAGAATTCTCAAAGCAGATAAGTAGGTAGTAGTACTAAGTTACTTTTTCTGGAAGTTGAACGCAAATAATTTTGAGGGAAGGATAATGGAGAATGGAGAGTGGATAGTGGGACTTCCTGAGGAGTTTTGATTAATGGTTGGAATTTGGGGTGGATTAGGGTGTTCAGAAGGGAGAGTGGAAAGTGGAGAGTGGATAGTGGGGCTTCATTAGATGGATCATCTAAAAAAACATATTTTTCAGTTTAAACGGGTAATTCAAAATTTCTTCAGGGTTAACGAAAACTGCCCCGGGCTCAACCCCCTACTCTCCACTCTCCACTCTCCACTTTCCACTCCCTCAATTCGCTTCGGGATGACAAGTTTTCTTACCAGTTACTGTAACTTCTTAGCAACCAAAGCGTCCTACCCTATGTTAAAAATCCCTAAAAACCCCAATCCCGTTTGGTAATTACG
>CAZLRY010000120.1:680-8927 GCA_964561675.1 uncultured Chitinophaga sp. | reverse complement strand
TTAAAGTACTTTGTTTATTTGTTCTTCTAAGGCTTATTTTGCCACCACCTTCTCCAACTTCCCCAACCACTCTTCCGAAATCGTCGCACCAAGACCAATCGCTTCCGGTACTTCCACCACGCCATTGGCTTTATACACGATACCTCCGGTGACCGGATCTTCCCGCAGCATCAATGCGGTATCAAAATCAAAGTGTACAATATTGGGGGAGGAGAGGGCGAAATGCGCAAAAGCGGTCATGGCTAAACGGGATTCGATCATGGCACCGACCTGCAGGTGCAGTCCGGCCGCTTCAGCCATCCGGGCCATTTTAAGGGCCTTGAAAATGCCGCCGGATTTGCCGAGCTTGATATTGAAATAATCACAGGCACACAGTGCAATCAGGCGTTCGGCATCATGGTCATCGCCGCAACATTCATCGGCCATAATGGGGATGGGACTTTCTTTCTTTACACGCGGCAAAGAGAGATAATTCCAGCGGGCAATGGGCTCTTCGCAGTGCTGGATATCAAGGGGAGCTAAGGCGTTTAATGTCTCAATGGCTTCTTCCACACCCCAACCCTGGTTGGCATCGATGCGTAAAGGAATATCATTGCCAACCGCGGCACGAATGGCTTTCATACGTACCACGTCTTTCTTTCCATCCTTACCGAGTTTCACTTTGATTGCCGGATAGCCCTGGGCAAGGATCTTTATCGCCTGGGCCGCCATGACATCGGGCTCAGCAAGACTAACGGTATAATCGGTTATGATCGTCTTGTTATTTTTACCGCCGATAAATTGATAAAGCGGAACCCCAGCATTTTGACTGGCGATATCGTATAAAGCTATATCAAACGCACTCTTTATACTGCCATTGGCATAGATGATGCTGTCCATCAGGTTGACAGCCCCTTCAATATCGAGGGCATTGTGGCCAATCAGGGCGTTGGCAAATAGTTCACCAACGACCATACAGGTGTCCTGGCTCTCACCATTGATGGGCATATACGGACTGCATTCCCCAAAACCAACAATCCCTTCCTTAGTAAGTACCCGGATCAGCACATTGTCGGCTGTATAATCGGTGCCAAGAGAAGTGATAAAAGGCTCGATCAGGGGAATGGACAGCTTGTACAGTTCGATCTGTTGTATAGTGATAGTGTTACTCATAACAGTTGATTAAAATAAGATCCGTAGTCCGCCGCAGAGCAGTGTCGTAAAGGGCGCATTATCGTTGACTAATAAAAACGGACTCGGGTAACCGGGTGAGGGCACTGTTACCCGGGCTTCGGTATAGAAATAAAAATCGGCACCCAACGGTTTTTCCCAACCCAAGGCCAGGTCCAGGGTCATCCGTTTAAAATTGGCCGTACCTTCCCGTACGGGTATCTGGTAAAGGGCCGTATCGATCGTACGGTTATGTGAATTTTCCACCCTTCCCATCAGCAAGCCAAATCCGGCCTTGCCGTAAAGACTCCACCCGGTTTCCAGTTGGGGATTGCCATGCAGGTAATGCTTCCAGCCTACCGATAATAAACGGAATCGGAGCTTACCGGCATTCGTATACTGTATTTGTTGCGGCAGGGTAACTGCATCCGTGGCCTTCGCCCGGAGTACGTTATTGTATTTACCAAAACTGCAATAACTGAAGTTCACCTGTATTCCGTCTTTCTCCGCCAGGTGAAAATCCAGCTGAACCGAATGATTCAGCCCGGTAAACTGCTGCCCCTTCGGCCAATTGCGTATCGCCCCCAGGTCGGTACCGATAGAAAAAGAAGGGTACTGGGCCAGTGTACTTTTTCCCAAGAAAGTAAGCAGGGTTAATATGATGAGTTGGTGGCGCAAGAAAGTGTTATGCAATGTTACTAAATTATTCAGAAGAGCCCCCTAAATCCCCCGAAGGGGGACTTTAAAGACTCAAATTATTTGATCAATCTTATTTAATCGTCTTGCGTAAAGTTTCCCGCAAAGCCATTAAGCCTTTCCGAACAAAGGGAAAGTCTTTTAAGCTTAGCGGGATACGATACGCAATTCTGTGAAAGAAAGAGATTGCGAACTTTCAGTGTCTAAAGTCCCCCTTCGGGGGATTTAGGGGGCCTTCTTCAAAAAAAAGCGGGTGACCGTTTTCAGCCACCCGCCCATACTTAAAACTTATAACTTAAAACTTACAACTCCTCCCTATTTCATCAGCTTCAGTTCCTTAATAATATTCGCGCCACCGCCCAGCTTATCAATGCACCACAACACATAGCGGATATCCACACAGATCGTGCGGTTCAGGTCTTTGTCGAAAGCGAGTTTGTGGCTCAGCGCTTCATAATTGCCATCGAAGGCCAGACCGATCAGTTCACCACGGCCATTGATCACGGGAGAACCGGAGTTACCGCCAGTGATATCATTGGTAGTGATGAATCCGATCACCAGGTCCTTGCGGGTGGGATCCATGTACTGACCGAAATCTTTTTTCTTCAGCAACTCGATCTGATTGGCCGGGAGGTCAAATTCATAATCACCGGCCTTGTATTTTTCCAGTAATCCTTTTGATGTTGTGACATAGTCATAGAAAACCGCATCGCGCGGACGATAGGATTTTACATTGCCATAGCTCACCCGCATGGTGAAGGTGGCATCGGGATACATCATCTTCGCTTTGGCGGGATCCATTTCCATAACACCTTTCAGGTACAAGCGGCCAAACTCGGCATTCTTGGTGTTAAATTGTTGTGAGAACGGCGCATACTTGGTATTATAATTCACCAGGAAAGCACTGGCATGGGCAAAAGCCAGGTCACTTTGCAGCGTAACGGCATCCGGATTGGCCACAAAAGCCGCCCATTTCGCATCGTCGAAGATCATGGTCTTGCTGAATACATCAGCGGCATATTTTTTATAGGTCGATTCGTCATTCAGCGCACCATAACTGTTTTTCAGCGTGCCATAAAAACCAAGCGGATGTTGCTGTTTGTCTACATCCTCATAGAACATACGGGTTACGGCAGCCAGTATATTTTCATCCGAAGTTTTGTTTTCATCTTTCAGGAAATTGGTGCGCTGGTTATTGGCTGCTTCCACGGCTTTGGCGATATCGGCTTTGGAAGAACCGGTCTTTACCATTGCCGCTTCCACCTGCATCAGGGAACCGGCAAAAGCGATCAGCGGGGAACCCATCACGCCTTCTACAATATACACACGATGCTTGCTGTAAGGTCTCCAGGCATCATAGGCTTTACCCCAATCGGCAAACAGGTTTTCATATTCGGGTTTTCCTTTGGCCCAGGCATTGAATTTTGTTTCGGCTGTCTGTTTTTGCCCGAACACATCGTATTTCAGTAACTGCTTGGTTTCGCCATCAAAGAATTTCCAATAGTTAGCGATGCCTGCATAGGAGGAAGCGAGCTGCAGTTTCACCGCAGGGTCTTTCTTCATTTCCTCAAACATATATTTCAACCTTGCATCCCGGAGTTTTACCAGGGTCGGGTTGTTGATATCTGTAGCGATCTTGATACCATATGAACTTTCGTAACGGTTGGTACCACCGGGATAACCCCAGATCATGGAGAAGTCGCCATCTTTCAACGGACGTAAAGAAACGGGCAGGTACCATTTGGGTTTCATGGGTTTGTTGCCTTCCGCAAATTTGGCGGGTTTGCCATCGGCGTCGGCATAAACACGGAACACGGAGAAGTCGCCGGTATGACGGGGCCATTCCCAGTTGTCAGTATCACCACCGAATTTACCTACACTCTCGGGCGGGGTGCCTACGAGCCGGATATCGGAATAACGCTGATAAACGAAGGCGAGGAATTGGTTGCCTTTGAAAAGCGGGCTGACACGGGTCTCGATAAACTGACCGGCATCACTCATTCTTTTATTGATGGCAGCCAGTACAGCGTTTTGTTTCGCCACGCGTTCTGTCCCGCTGAGTCCCAGCAGGGAGTCCATCACTTCTTTGGTTACATCATCAATGCGCAGGAGAAACTGCACACTGAGGGTGGTGGGGATTTCTTCACCTTTGTTACGGGCATAAAAACCATTCTGGAGGTAATTATGTTCCATCGTACTGGCCGAAGCAATAGCATTGTATCCGCAGTGGTGGTTGGTAAAAATCAGTCCTTCGGCACTTACGATCTCGCCCGTACAGCCACCACCAAAGATGATAATCGCGTCTTTCAGCGATGCTTTGTTGATGTTGTAAAGCTGATCCTTGGTGAGTTTAAGACCTTTTTTCACCATATCATTATAAACCTGCTGTCCTAATAAAAGTGGCAGCCACATTCCTTCATCGGCCATGGATTTCAGGGCCAGGGAAAGAAATAGTACAATCGTCAGGAAAATCTTCTTCATACATGTGATTTTAGGGGGCAAACCTACTGAAATTCGGTTTTATGGGACCTGACTTTCATCTGAATCGAGTATTTTGGGGGGCAATCATTGCTTATGCAAAAAAATCAACTCGCTGCGGTCATACTGGCCGCCCTTTTCCTGGTTTATTCCTGCGGTAAAAAAGGTAATACGCCCAATCCGCCCCCCAATCCGGTGCCAGGTTGTTCTAGCGGCAATGCCCCGGCCAATGGATCCTTTGTTACCAGTACCAGTGTCACCCTCAGTTGGAATTCCGTAGGTACGGCCAGTGCCTATGACATATACCTCGGCACCACGACTGTCCCCACTACCCTGATCGCCGCTAATGTAACGGGTACCAGTACCACTTATACCATACCCGCCACGCCCAATGCCACTTATTACTGGTACGCTTTGCCGAAAAATTCCGGGGGTTCAGCCACCGGTTGTACAGGCACGGTGCAGTCCTTCACTTATATCGTGATTACGCCGCCGGCCTCCCTTGGTTATTATGTAGTGGGTTATATGCCCAGCTACCGGGTGTTGGCGGATATTCCGGATGTGAAATTCCGGATGACCAATGTGGTAGTCTATGCGTTTTACGGGGTCAACGGATCGGGTACCATTTCAGCACCTACCTCCGGCAGCACCCTGGCGGCTACGGTCACCAAGGCCCGGGCCAATAATGCGAAGATCCTGCTGGGTATCAATGATGGCACCGGTGATGGTAAGACCAATTTTAAAAACATGGCAGCAACGGCCGCGGGGCGTACCAATTTTATTAAAAGCGTGATGGCGGTGGTCCGCGCCAATAACCTGGATGGGGTTGATATGGACTGGGAATTCCCAAGTACCTCCGATGGTACGGATGTCACGTTTACGGCATTAATGAAAGAATTATCGGATACACTTCACCGGGATGCCCGTTATTATTTATCCGCCGCCGTTACAGCCGGAAAATATGCGGGAGGTATCCGGGATGCCATTAAAAATGAAATCTTCCCTTACGTGGATTTCTTTAATATCATGGCCTATGATGATTTCAGCACCAGCACGGCTTACCGCCATCATAGTGATTATACCCTGGCTACCGTCTGTCTCAATTACTGGCTCACTACCCGTGGTATGCCGGCCGCTAAAGCGGTACTGGGTATTCCGGCCTATGGCCGTCCTTCGGGTATGACACAGAGCGGCACTATCAAAACCTATAAAGATATTCTTGCCGCTGGCGGTAATCCGCAATACGATTCAGCCACGGTATCCACCACAACTTTTCCTTCGTACACCGTCTACTACAACGGACAATACACCACCAAGCGCAAAGCCAAACTGGCCAAGGATATTGCGGCCGGTGTGATGTTTTGGGAGAAAGGACAAGATGCGATGGATGGAAATTCGTTGCTGAAGGCGGCTTGTGACACTATAGGAAGAACTTATTAGTATGATTGGTGATTTGTTTTGAAGAACCAAGATGCCCCTCTTTCGCTAAAGCTACAGAGGGCAAAGCAAGATCCAAGATGCCAAATAAGCACCAAAACAAATCCCAAAACCTTCTAAGGAGGTTTTGGGATTTGTTATTTGGAATTTCTTTGGCTTCTTGGTGTCTTGTATCTTGATGCTTTTCTTACTTGCATCCTGTCCAGGTTCTCAGTTCCTGATTAAAAAACCAATACATTCCATTGCAATAACTGAAGTTGAACATTTCGTAAGTGGCAGTGCCTTCCGGCAGTTTTAATTTACTGACGAGATAGCCGTTGGAAACATCGTATAATTCCACTTCCTGGGTTTCAATGTTTAGCAGCCCGATTTCACTGCCCTTGATACCTGTATAAATGATGGAGGCATTGTTATACTCTTCAATAACGTCGTAATTATCGGTCAAGCCGGTATCGTCTTTCTTAGTTACGCCCAATTGCAGATTAATGGTTTTGATATAGGCCGTGTCCTTTACGCTATACTGTTCCAGGTTGCCGTCTTCATCCAGGAAATACAACAGGTTTTTTGCAGGATCATAAGCGCCGACCGATTGTTCGGTGGGCTGCAGCTGTCCCTCATGGAAAGTGATGATCTCTCCGGGCTTACCACCTTCAAACAAATTGTATTGCCCCCAGCCATAATCGCTATAGCCATTTGCCTGCAGGGCCTTGGCGAAGGGGTTGTACCATAAGCCGCGGACATCATATTGCGTGGTGATACCGTCTTCAAAAACTTTCTTGCCTTGGGCATCAAAGACAACCAAAGGGAATTCGGAATTGCCAGCCATGGCGGCATAGTATTTTTTCTGAATGGGGTGCCAGGCAACGGCTGCGCCATTGGATCCGCCTTCTTCAGTAATTTCTAACGTAATAACTTTTTTCAGGGTTTTTACAGCTTGCGCATTCGACGGGAAGCTGAGCAGCAACGTAATGGCTGCAAGAATCAGAGCCTTGTTCATGGGTAATTATTATTTGCCCTAAAGCTAGACTAATCTGTTGCCCTTTTGCATACCCGGAAGACGGTATTATTCTACGGGTTCATTCAGGATCTTCCAGAGCATATCTTTCAGCTCGGTTAATCCTTTATTGGTAATAGAAGAAATAAAGACATGGGGTACATCCGCAGGCAATTCTTTTTCAATGGCCTGTTTGAGTTCATCATCCAGCATATCACTTTTACTGACCGCAATAATGAATTGTTTATGGAGGAGTTCGGGATTATACTGTTCTAACTCATTTACCAGGATCGCATATTCTTTTTTGTGGTCATCACAGTCTGCGGGAATGAGGAACAACAACACCGAGTTTCGCTCAATATGTCGTAGGAACCGGTGCCCAAGTCCTTTACCTTCAGCGGCTCCTTCGATAATACCGGGAAGATCGGCAATACAGAAACTTTTCCCGTCGCGGTATTCCACCATACCCAGGTTGGGTACCAGAGTGGTAAAGGCGTAGTTGGCGATCTTGGGTTTGGCAGCTGTGATTACAGAGAGCAGGGTTGATTTACCCGCATTCGGGAAACCGACCAGTCCCACATCAGCCAATACCTTCAATTCCAGTACTTTCCAGCCTTCTACACCGGGGAGTCCCGGCTGTGCGTGTTCAGGTGCCTGGTTGGTAGGGGTGGCAAAATGGGAGTTGCCCAATCCGCCTTTTCCGCCGGGTAACCAGATCACTTCCTGTCCATCTTCGAGGATCTCGACTTCCTGGCCACCGGATTCTTCATCCCGGGCAATCGTCCCCAGAGGTACATCAATTATGATATCTTTTCCGTCCCGGCCATGGCAGTTGTTGGCACCGCCGCGTTCGCCGTCTTCGGCCAGTACGTTTTTGTAATAGCGTAAATGGAGTAAGGTCCAGAGATTGCTGTTGCCTCTCAGGATAATATGGGCTCCGCGGCCACCATCCCCACCATCGGGTCCGCCGAGTGCCGTGAATTTATTACGCATAAAGTGCTTATTACCAGCACCTCCATGGCCACTGCGGCAAAATATCCTGATCTGATCAACAAAGTTACTCTTCTCCAAAACGGTGTTTTTTGTGAATCCGGCTTTACAGCAGGACTGCAAATATACCTGAAGTAAGCGAGAAGCAAGAAGCGAGAAAGAAAGCGAGAAGCAAGAAGCTAGAAGCGAGAAGGGGTGTACTTAGTGGATGTTGCTGGTAAGAACGACTTTTTCCTTCATCCCGTAAACCTTCAACTACAAGAATACAATCCCGCAGATGGCGCAGATGGAACCGCAGATAGACGCAGATTTCTTTTTAACGGCTTCGGCTTATCAGCATCGGACATTTGAATGCTTAAAAGACTTTTCTGCCTGCTACGCAAGATCAGCGAAAATCTGCGATTAGAATCAGCGTTGATCTGCGGGAAAATAAAAGGAGCAGCAATCCCAAGAATACAATCCCGCAGATGGCGCAGATGGAACCGCAGATAGACGCAGATTTC